>NZ_JBEYVJ010000093.1:0-26039 GCF_040643935.1 Kitasatospora sp. NPDC047058
CTGCGCCTGCTGCGCGAACTCGCCCATCTCGGCACCATCGCCGCCGTCGCCGAAGAGGTGCGGGGCTCGTGCCTTTCCCGGCCGGGTCCCTTCGTCCACGCCGGGTCCCTTCGTCCACCGCCCCTTCTCAGGTGGGTGCGGGCCTCGTTCTTTTGTGTGGCAAACCCGGGCATCCCGTACCCCGTGAGTGGGGGAGGGGCCGTACGCGCTTCTTTCGAGTGGCCGCGCACTGTTAGAGTCCGTGGAGTTCCCTTGTAGGCTGCGCGTAGGCTCGCCTGTGCCGTCTGTACGGGGGCCCGAACCGCAAACTCCCCAATTCAGGACCGACCCTCCCGCCGACGACGCGCGGGAGGCGCAGGAGGCACCGTGCTCAGTGCGTTCGCGCGGGCGTTCCAGACGCCCGACCTGCGCAAGAAGCTGCTGTTCACGCTGGGCATCATGGTGCTGTTCCGGCTGGGATCGCACATCCCGGTACCCGGGGTGGATTTCCAGGCCGTCAACGCCTGTGTGAAGGAGACCAAGAACAGCGGTCTGTTCGGGCTCGTCAACCTGTTCAGCGGTGGCGCGCTCCTCCAGCTGACGATTTTCGCGCTCGGCATCATGCCGTACATCACGGCCAGCATCATCCTCCAGCTCCTCACCGTCGTGATCCCGCGGCTCGAGGCGCTGAAGAAGGAGGGCCAGGCCGGGACCGCCAAGATCACCCAGTACACCCGCTACCTGACCATCGCGCTCGCCGTGCTCCAGGGCACCGGCATCGTGGCGACGGCCTCCAGCGGCGCGCTGTTCTCGGGCTGCCCCTACGCGAACCAGATCGTGCCGGACACCGGCGTGTTCCGGATCGCGGTCATGGTCCTCACCATGACCGCCGGCACCACCTTCATCATGTGGCTGGGCGAGCTGATCACCGACCGCGGCATCGGCAACGGCATGTCGCTGCTGATCTTCACCTCGATCGCGGCCCAGTTCCCGTCCTCGATGTGGGCGATCAAGCAGTCCGGCACCATCGGCGACGGCTGGGTCGAGTTCCTCTCCGTGGTCGCGGTCGGCATCATCGTTGTGATGCTGGTCATCTTCGTGGAGCAGGCGCAGCGCCGGATCCCGGTCCAGTACGCGAAGCGGATGATCGGCCGGCGGGCGTTCGGCGGCACCTCGACCTACATCCCGCTCAAGGTGAACCAGGCCGGTGTCATCCCGGTCATCTTCGCCTCGTCGCTGCTGTACATCCCCGCCCTGGTGGTGCAGCTGACCAACAGCCAGGCGAGCTGGGCGGTGTGGATCCGGACGAACTTCGTCAAGGGTGACCACCCGATCTACATGGCCACCTACTTCCTGCTGATCGTCTTCTTCGCCTTCTTCTACGTCGCCATCTCCTTCAACCCCGAAGAAGTTGCCGACAATATGAAGAAGTATGGTGGGTTCATCCCGGGTATCCGGGCCGGCCGGCCGACGGCCGAGTACCTGAACTACGTGCTCACCCGTATCACGTGGCCGGGTTCGCTCTACCTGGGCCTGATCGCGTTGATCCCGATGATCGCCCTGGTCGCCTTCGGACAGCAGACCAACTTCCCGTTCGGCGGCACCAGCGTTCTCATCGTCGTCGGCGTCGGACTCGAAACTGTCAAGCAGATCGAGAGCCAGCTCCAGCAGCGCAATTACGAAGGGTTCCTCCGCTGATGCGTATCGTCCTCGTCGGGCCTCCCGGGGCCGGGAAGGGTACTCAGGCGCACCTGCTCGCCAAGACCCTGTCCATCCCCCACATCTCCACCGGCGACCTGTTCCGCGCCAACATTGGCCAGGGCACCCCGCTGGGGCTCGAGGCCAAGAGCTACATGGACGCGGGTCGCCTGGTGCCTGATGAGGTCACCATCGGGATGGCCAAGGACCGCATGCTCCAGCCGGACGCCGCCAAGGGCTTCCTGCTGGACGGCTTCCCCCGCAACCTGGGCCAGGCCAAGGCGCTGGACGAGTTCCTCGTCGAGCAGGGCATCGCGCTGGACGGCGTGCTGGACCTCGAGGTCCCCGAGGACGAGGTCGTCAAGCGGATCGCCGGCCGCCGGCTCTGCCGCAACGACGGCGGCCACGTGTTCCACGTGGACTACAACCCGCCGAAGGCCGAGGGCGTCTGCGACGAGTGCGGCGGCGAGCTGTACCAGCGCTCGGACGACACCGAGGAGAAGGTGCGCACGCGCCTGGAGGTCTACCACACGGAGACCGAGCCGATCATCGACTACTACCGCCAGCAGGGCCTGATCGAGACGATCCCGGCCCTCGGCAAGGTGAACGAGGTCACCCAGCGCGCGATCGAGGCGCTGAAGCAGGACAGCTGACAGTCTCAGCAGCGACCTACCTACGGCCGCGCTCCCCGTCCGGGGCAGCGCGGCCGTACGGCGTCGTACGGTGGAACGAGTGCACGGCCGCGCGGCAAGGACCGGGCGGGAACCCAAGGAAGGCGTGACCAGATGGTGGAGATCAAGACCCCCGAGCAGATCGCGAAGATGCGAGCGGCCGGGCTGGTCGTCGCCGAGGCGCTGAAGGCCTGCCGCGAGGCGGTCGCTCCGGGGGTGACCACCCAGGAGCTCAACGACGTCGCCGACAAGGTCATCACCGACCACGGCGCCACCTCGAACTTCCGCGCCCACCACGGCGGCCTCTGGTTCCCCGGCGTGATCTGCGCCTCGGTGAACAACGAGGTCGTGCACGGCATCCCCGGCGACCGGGTGCTGCAGGAGGGCGACGTCATCTCCATCGACTGCGGCGCGATCCTGGACGGCTGGCACGGCGACGCGGCGATCACCGTCGCGGTCGGCGAGGTCCGGCCCGAGGTCGAGATGCTGAGCCGGGTCACCGAGGGCTCGATGTGGGCCGGCATCGCCCAGATGAAGAAGGGCAACCGCCTGGTCGACGTCTCCAAGGCGATCGAGGGCTACATCCGGCGCCAGCCGCTGCCGCCCAAGGGCAAGTGGGGCATCACCGAGGGTTACGGCGGCCACGGCATCGGCACCGCGATGCACATGGAGCCGCACGTGCTGAACTACGTCGAGCGCGGCCGTGGCAAGGGCCCCAAGCTGATCCCCGGCACCGTGCTGGCGATCGAGCCGATGGTCTCGCTGGGCACCCCGCACACCACGGTGCTGGAGGACGACTGGACCGTCGTGACCAACGACGGCACCTGGGCCTCGCACTGGGAGCACTCGGTGGCGGTCACCGAGCAGGGCCCGCTGGTCCTGACCGCCTTCGACGGCGGCCAGGCCGAACTCGCCAAGCTGGGCATCACCGCAGCTCCGGACCCGCTCGCGTAGCCGGGCCGCACGGCTGACGAAGGATCAGAGCCCTGGAGGTTTGGACCTCCAGGGCTTTTGTCCTATTTTTATCGGCTGACAGTGGCGACAGTGGCCGGACCGGCTTCGAGCGAGCAGGAGAGAGCAGTGTTCAAGGGATTCCGCGACTTCATGATGCGCGGCAACGTGGTGGACATGGCCGTCGGTGTGGTCATCGGTGCCGCCTTCACCGGGGTGGTGACCGGCTTCGTGTCGGCGTTCCTCACCCCGCTGGTGGGCGTGGTGGTCGGTGCGGCCGGCGACTTCAGCTCCTACAAGGCGACGGTGGCGGGCGTCACCTTCCCGTACGGGCAGTTCCTCAACGTGCTGATCGCGTTCTTCATGACCGCCGCGGTCCTGTACTTCTGCATCGTGCTGCCGGTGACCAAGGCCACCGCCCGCTACCTGCCGAAGAAGCCGAAGGCCCCGAAGCGCCCCTGCCCGGAGTGCCTGACCGAGATCCCGGAGGAGGCCCGCCGCTGCTCGGCCTGCACCTCGCACGTGGAGCCGCTCCGGGTCGTCTCCGCGCGCTGACCCGCCCGGGTCCCGGTTTTGGCGCATCCCACGGGCTGGCGTAGGATGGACCGTCGGCTCACTCGTAGCGTGCTTCAGCACGCCCTCTTCCCTCACGGGTCGGGGTGAACCCAGGTTCGCACGAGCGTGCCGCATACGGTAGCCGGTCCCGGAAGGTGGATCTCGCAGTTCATGGCTAAGAAGCAAGGCGCCATTGAGATCGAGGGCACCGTGATCGAGTCTCTTCCGAACGCGATGTTCAAGGTCGAGCTGCAGAACGGTCACAAGGTCCTCGCGCACATCAGCGGCAAGATGCGCATGCACTACATCCGCATCCTGCCGGACGACCGGGTCGTCGTGGAGCTCAGCCCCTACGACCTCACGCGCGGCCGGATCGTCTACCGCTACAAGTAAGAACGTCAGATCTAGACCCGGAGAACCTGAAGCATGAAGGTCAAGCCGAGCGTCAAGAAGATCTGCGACAAGTGCAAGGTGATCCGCCGTCACGGCCGGGTCATGGTGATCTGCGACAACCTGCGCCACAAGCAGCGCCAGGGCTGATCTCTCCCCAGCATTTCTCGTAGTACTTCGCGCGACGCGAAATCGTCATAAGCGGGTCACCCGATCCGTCCCACCCGGGACGGACTGCCGCCCCCGGTCAGAGGCCGGGGCTCCCTCACCGTGAGGTGTCGGAGTAGGTGGCACGCCAGACCTCTGAAGAACCACAGGAGCCTTGAATGGCACGCCTCGCCGGCGTTGATCTCCCCCGTGAGAAGCGGATCGAGATCGCCCTCACCTACGTGTACGGCATCGGCCGTACCCGCGCCCAGCAGACCCTGGCCGAGACCGGCGTCAACCCGGATGTCCGCGTTCGCGACATCTCCGAGGAAGACCTCGTCAAGCTGAGCCAGTACATCGACGCCAACTACACGGTCGAGGGTGACCTCCGCCGTGAGGTGGCCGCCGACATCCGCCGCAAGGTCGAGATCGGCTGCTACGAGGGTCTGCGTCACCGCCGTGGCCTGCCGGTCCGCGGTCAGCGCACCCACACCAACGCGCGTACCCGCAAGGGCCCGCGTCGCGCGATTGCCGGCAAGAAGAAGCCGGGCAAGAAGTAGTCCGTCCCGTAACCGGACATCCCTCCGGCCCGCGGGTCAGCGGACCGACCACCTCAGTAGGAGAACAGACTTATGCCCCCCAAGGGTCGTCAGGCTGCCGGCGCGAAGAAGATCCGCCGCAAGGAAAAGAAGAACGTCGCTCACGGCCACGCGCACATCAAGAGCACGTTCAACAACACCATCGTTTCGATCACCGACCCGTCGGGCAACGTGATCTCCTGGGCCTCCGCCGGCCACGTCGGCTTCAAGGGCTCGCGCAAGTCCACCCCGTTCGCCGCGCAGATGGCCGCCGAGGCCGCTGCCCGTCGCGCGCAGGAGCACGGCATGCGCAAGGTTGACGTCTTCGTGAAGGGTCCGGGCTCCGGCCGCGAGACCGCGATCCGTTCGCTCCAGGCCACCGGCCTGGAGGTCGGCTCGATCCAGGACGTCACCCCCACCCCGCACAACGGCTGCCGTCCGCCGAAGCGCCGCCGCGTCTGACGCGGTGCCTTCGGGCACACTGGTAGTGCTTTAAACCTCGTACGGGCTCCTGTTCCACGCAGGAGCCCGTACGCTTGGTCCTGTCGGCATCAAATAGTGGGTGCCGAAGACAACCGGAGGATTACCCCCCATGCTTATCGCTCAGCGTCCCTCGCTGACCGAAGAGGTCGTCGACGAGTTCCGCTCGCGGTTCGTGATCGAGCCGCTGGAGCCGGGCTTCGGCTACACCCTCGGCAACTCCCTGCGCCGCACGCTCCTGTCGTCGATCCCGGGTGCCGCTGTCACCAGCATCCGCATCGACGGCGTCCTGCACGAGTTCACCACCGTGCCGGGCGTCAAGGAGGACGTCACCGACCTCATCCTCAACATCAAGCAGCTGGTCGTCTCCTCGGAGCACGACGAGCCGGTCGTGATGTACCTGCGCAAGCAGGGCCCGGGTGTGGTCACCGCCGCCGACATCGCGCCCCCGGCCGGTGTCGAGGTGCACAACCCCGAGCTCGTCCTCGCCACGCTGAACGGCAAGGGCAAGCTGGAGATGGAGCTGACCGTCGAGCGCGGTCGCGGCTACGTCTCCGCCGTCCAGAACAAGGCCTCCGGCCAGGAGATCGGCCGCATCCCGGTCGACTCGATCTACAGCCCCGTGCTGAAGGTCACCTACAAGGTCGAGGCCACCCGTGTCGAGCAGCGGACCGACTTCGACAAGCTGATCGTCGACGTCGAGACCAAGCCCGCCATGCGCCCGCGTGACGCCATGGCCTCGGCCGGCAAGACCCTGGTGGAGCTGTTCGGCCTCGCCCGCGAGCTGAACATCGACGCCGAGGGCATCGACATGGGCCCGTCCCCGACGGACGCCGCCCTGGCCGCCGACCTGGCGCTGCCGATCGAGGAGCTCGAGCTCACCGTTCGGTCGTACAACTGCCTCAAGCGCGAGGGCATCCACACCGTGGGTGAGCTCGTCGCCCGCTCCGAGGCCGACCTGCTCGACATCCGCAACTTCGGTGCGAAGTCGATCGACGAGGTCAAGGCGAAGCTGGCCGGCATGGGCCTGGCCCTCAAGGACAGCCCGCCCGGGTTCGACCCGACCGCCGCCGCCGACGCCTTCGGCGCCGACGACCTGGACGACGCGGGTTACGCGGAGACCGAGCAGTACTGAGAGACTTGACCGCGGGGGCGGTTCCCCGGAACCGCCCCCGTCGTCGTGAAAGTCGTGCGGGCACAGTGCCCGTACGCCCGCTGCGGTACCTGGTACGGCCGCAGTCGGAGATTCGAGGAGTAATTCCATGCCGCGTCCCACCAAGGGTGCCCGCCTCGGCGGCGGCCCGCACCACGAGCCGCTGCTGCTCGCCGGTCTGTGCCGGGAGCTGTTCCAGTACGGCCGCATCACCACGACCGAGGCCAAGGCCCGTCGGATGCGCCCGCTGGCGGAGAAGCTGATCACCAAGGCGAAGAAGGGCGACATCCACAACCGTCGCCTGGTGCGCAAGACCATCACCGACATCTCGGTGCTGCACACCCTCTTCACCGAGATCGCGCCGCGCTACGAGAACCGCCCGGGTGGCTACACCCGCATCACCAAGATCGGTCCCCGTCGCGGCGACAACGCCCCGATGGCCGTGATCGAGCTGGTCGAGGCGCTGACCGTCGCGCAGACCGCCGTCGGTGAGGCCGAGGCCGCCACCAAGCGTGCGGTCAAGGAGGCCGACGAGGCCAAGGTCGAGGCCCCCGCGGCCGACGAGGCCGAGGCTGCCGAGCAGGCCTGACACCACTAGGTGTGTTGCGGGCCCGCTTCCCCATCCGTGGGGGAGCGGGCCCGTTCCTCATGTCCAGGGAGTGAAGAGCAGTGGTCAACGATTGCGCCGAGCAGCCGCCGGTCAAGGACGGTCCGGCGGACGGCTACGTCCGGGTCCGGCTGGACCTCGCCTACCAGGGCGCCGGGTTCTCCGGCTGGGCCCGGCAGCGCGGTGGCCGGCGGACGGTGCAGGAGGAGATCGAGACCGCCCTGCAGGTCGTCACCCGCAGCTCCGAGCTCTACCCGCTGACCGTGGCCGGCCGCACCGACGCCGGGGTGCACGCCCGCGGCCAGGTCGCGCACGTCGACCTGCCGGACGGGCTCTGGGCCGAGCACCGCGAGAAGCTGCTGCGCCGGCTGGCCGGGCGGCTGCCCGGGGACGTCCGGATCTACCGGGTCGGCGAGGCCCCGGCCGGCTTCGACGCCCGCTTCTCGGCGATCTGGCGCCGCTACGCCTACCGGGTCGCCGACCACCCCGGCGGGGTGGACCCGCTGCTGCGCGGGCACGTGCTCTGGCACGACCGGCCGCTGGACGTCGAGAAGATGAACGCGGCCGCGAAGCTGCTGCTGGGTGAGCACGACTTCGCCGCGTACTGCAAGAAGCGTGAGGGCGCGACCACCATCCGCACCCTGCTGGAGCTGCACTGGGACCGCGTCCCGGTGGACGCCTACGCCGCCCAGGAGGGCTCGCTGGCGGTCGCCACCGTGCGGGCCGACGCCTTCTGCCACAACATGGTGCGGGCGCTGGTCGGCGCCATGCTGCTGGTCGGCGACGGCCACCGGCCGGTGGAGTTCCCCGGCGAGGTGCTGGCCGGCGGGGTGCGCAACTCCGCGGTCAACGTGATCCGGCCGTACGGGCTGACGCTGGAGGAGGTCGGCTACCCGGCCGACGACCAGCTCGCCGAGCGCAACCGGGCCGCGCGGCGGATCCGGACCCTGCCGGGCCGCCCGTAGGCCCGCCGGGCCGTCCGTGCGCCCGGGCCGAAGGTAATCCGTTTTGGTCCTGGGCGGCCGCTTGGGACAATCTCCCTCATGGGACACGTCGAGATTTCGCACCTTGAGTACTACCTGCCGGACGGGCGGGTGCTGTTCGACGACGCGTCCTTCCGGGTCGGCGAGGGCGCCGCGGTGGCCCTGGTGGGCGCCAACGGCGCCGGCAAGACCACGCTGCTGCGCATGATCGCGGGCGACATCCAGGCGCACGGCGGCTCGGTGACGATCAGCGGCGGGCTCGGCGTGATGCGCCAGTTCGTCGGCACCACCGGCCGCGAGGACCAGAAGGAGACGCCGGGCGCCCTGCCCGCCGACGCCTCCGTCCGGGACCTCCTGGTCTCCGTCGCCCCCGAGCGGATCGCCGTCGCCGCCCGCGCGGTGGACGCCGCCGAACTGGCGATGATCGCCCAGGACGACGAGAAGACGCAGATGGCCTACGCCCAGGCGCTCTCCGACTGGGCCGACGTCGGCGGCTACGACTACGAGACCGACTGGGACGTCTGCACCATGGCGGCCCTCGGCATGCCGTTCGACAAGGCCCAGTGGCGCGGCCTGAACACGCTCTCCGGCGGCGAGCAGAAGCGCCTGGTGCTGGAGGCGCTGCTGCGCGGCCCCGAAGAGGTCCTGCTGCTGGACGAGCCGGACAACTACCTGGACGTCCCGGGCAAGCGCTGGCTGGAGGAGGCCATCAAGGCCACCCCGAAGACCGTGCTGTACATCTCGCACGACCGCGAGCTGCTCTCCCGGACGGCCGAGAAGATCATCAGCGTGGAGTCCGGTGCGGCCGGCTCCAGCGTCTGGGTGCACGGCGGCGGCTTCGACACCTTCCACGAGGCCCGCAAGGCCCGGTTCGAGCGCTTCGAGGAGCTGCGCCGCCGCTGGGACGAGGAGCACGCCAAGCTGAAGAAGCTGGTCGTCACCCTGCGCCAGGCCGCCTCGGTCAGCCACGAGATGGCCTCCCGCTACTCGGCCGCCCAGACGCGGCTGAAGAGGTTCGAGGACGCCGGCCCGCCGGAGACGCCGCCGCGCGAGCAGACCATCACCATGCGACTCAAGGGCGGCCGGACGGGCGTGCGCGCGTTCACCATGGAGCAGCTGGAGCTCACCGGCCTGATGAAGCCCTTCGACCTGGAGGTCTACTACGGCGAGCGGGTCGGCGTGCTGGGCTCCAACGGCTCCGGCAAGTCGCACTTCCTGCGGCTGCTCGCGGGGGACGCCACGGTCGCGCACACCGGTGCGTGGAAGCTCGGCGCCCGGGTGGTGCCGGGGCACTTCCGGCAGACCCACGCCCACCCGGAGCTGCTCGGGCGCACCGTCCGCTCGATCGTCGAGGAGGAGCACGCGCTGAGCCGCGGCGCCGCGATGGGGGCGCTGCGCCGGTACGAGCTGGACCGGCAGGAGGAGCAGAAGTTCGAGTCGCTGTCCGGCGGGCAGCAGGCCCGGCTGATGATCCTCAAGCTGGAACTCTCCGGCGTCACGGCCCTGCTGCTGGACGAGCCGACCGACAACCTGGACCTGGAGAGCGCCGAGGCGCTGCAGGCCGGCCTGGAGGCCTTCGACGGCACCGTGCTCTGTGTGACGCACGACCGGTGGTTCGCCAAGACCTTCGACCGCTTCCTGGTGTTCGGCGCGGACGGCCGGGTCTACGAGTCGCCCGAGCCGGTCTGGGACGTGACCCGGGTCGAGCGCGAGCGCTGACCGTTTTTGACCCGCCCGGGGAGGCCCGGTAGGCTGGGTGCTTGTTGTGCGTATTGGCTCGCTCTATCTCACGTGAGAGGTCGGTACGCCGGAGATATCAGGTCGACAACCCAGCGGCCCCCCTTGAATTGCGTCCAAGGCGGCCAGGCTGATGCCTCGACCGGGTGCTCCTGTCAGGACCCACTCACTGAAAAGCAGAGGCTACGACCGTGCGTACGTACAGCCCCAAGCCCGGCGACGTCCAGCGTCAGTGGCACGTCATCGACGCGACCGACGTCGTGCTCGGCCGCCTGGCTTCCCAGGCCGCCAACCTCCTCCGGGGCAAGCACAAGGCGATCTACGCGCCGCACGTTGACACGGGTGACTTCGTCATCATCATCAACGCGGACAAGGTGCACCTGTCGGGTAACAAGAAGACCCAGAAGATGGCCTACCGCCACAGCGGCTTCCCGGGCGGTCTCCGCTCGGTCCGCTACGACGACCTCCTGGACAAGAACCCGGAGAAGGCCGTCGAGAAGGCCATCAAGGGCATGATCCCCAAGAACAGCCTGGGCCGTCAGATGCTCTCGAAGCTCAAGGTCTACTCGGGCGACCAGCACCCGCACGCTGCCCAGCAGCCGGTGCCGTTCGAGATCACCCAGGTCGCGCAGTAATTCCGGCCACCAAGCCCCCCAACACTGAAAAGAGCTGAGGAACACCGTGGCCGAGACCACTGAAACCCTTGAGGTCGACTTCGACGAGACCGTCGTCGAGGGCGAGTACACCTCCGAGGAGAGCTACACCTCCGAGTCGCTGGCCGGCCGCTTCGGCGAGGCCACCCCGGGCGCCGGCCTCGGCCGTCGCAAGGAGGCGATCGCCCGCGTGCGCATCGTCCCCGGCACCGGCGTTTGGAAGATCAACGGTCGCACCCTGGAGAACTACTTCCCCAACAAGGTGCACCAGCAGACCGTGAACGAGCCCTTCAAGCTGCTGGAGCTCGACGGTCGTTACGACGTCGTCGCCCGCATCTCGGGTGGCGGCGTGTCCGGCCAGGCCTACGCGCTGCGCCTCGGCGTGGCCCGTGCCCTGAACGAGGCCGACGTGGACAACAACCGCGGCGCCCTCAAGAAGGCCGGCTTCCTGACCCGTGACGCCCGCGCCGTCGAGCGCAAGAAGGCCGGTCTGAAGAAGGCCCGCAAGGCGCCGCAGTACAGCAAGCGCTAATTGCGCCCCAGGGGTGCGTACCGCCCTGGTGGTGCACACCCCTGGTTGCGCTCTCACGCCCCGGAGTACCCCGTGTACTCCGGGGCGTCGTGCTCCCCGGCCGTTGTGCGGCGGCCGGGGAATCGATCGGATGGTGCTGCCGGACACGGCCGGCGGCGGCGATGGAGGACGGGACAAGTGGGACGACTCTTCGGTACGGACGGCGTACGCGGCGTGGCCAACGAGAGCCTGACGGCCGAGCTGGCGCTCGGGCTGTCGGTCGCGGCGGCGCACGTGCTGGGTGAGGCCGGGGCCTTCGACGGCCACCGGCCGGTCGCGGTGGTCGGCCGTGACCCCCGGGCCTCGGGCGAGTTCCTGGAGGCCGCGGTCATCGCCGGCCTGGCGAGCGCGGGCGTCGACGTGCTGCGGGTCGGCGTGCTCCCCACCCCGGCGGTCGCCTACCTGACCGGCGCGCTCGGCGCCGACTTCGGCGTGATGCTCTCCGCCAGCCACAACGCCATGCCGGACAACGGCATCAAGTTCCTCGCCCGCGGCGGCCACAAGCTGGACGACCGCATCGAGGACGCCATCGAGACGCACTACCGGACGTACTCCGTCGGCAGCGACGAGTGGAAGCGCCCGACCGGTGCCGCCGTCGGCCGGGTCCGCGAGTACACCGAGGGCTTCGACAAGTACGTCGCCCACCTGATCGGCGTGCTGCCCAACCGCCTGGACGGCATCCGGGTCGTCATCGACGGCGCCCACGGCGCGGCCGCCTACGTCGCCCCCGAGGCCTTCGCCCGGGCCGGTGCCGAGGTCGTCCACACCCTGGGGGCCGAGCCCACCGGTCTCAACATCAACGACGGTGTCGGCTCCACCCACCTGGACCGGCTGCAGACCGCGATGAAGGAGCACCGGGCCGACCTGGGCATCGCGCTCGACGGCGACGCCGACCGCTGCCTGGCCGCCGACGCGGACGGCAACGAGGTCGACGGCGACCAGATCATCGCGATCCTGGCCGTCGCCATGAAGGAGGCCGGCACGCTGCGCGGCAACACGGCCGTCGCCACCGTGATGTCCAACCTGGGCTTCAAGCTGGCGATGGAGCGCGAGGGCATCGACCTGGTGCAGACCGCGGTCGGCGACCGCTACGTGCTGGAGGCGATGAAGGAGCACGGCTTCGCGCTGGGCGGCGAGCAGTCCGGCCACGTCATCCTGCTGGACCACGCGACCACCGGCGACGGCACGCTGACCGGCCTGATGCTGGGCGCCCGGCTGGCCGCCACCAAGCAGCCGCTGGCCGACCTGGCCGCCGTGATGACCCGGCTGCCGCAGCTGCTGATCAACGTCAAGGGCGTCGACAAGAGCCGGGTGAAGAGCAGCACCGAGCTGGCCGCCGCGGTCGCCGAGGCGGAGGCCGAGCTGGGCTCCACCGGCCGGGTGCTGCTGCGCCCGTCCGGCACCGAGCCGCTGGTCCGGGTGATGGTGGAGGCCGCCGACCAGGTGCAGGCCAAGGCCGTCGCCGAGCGGCTGGCCGAGGCGGTCCGGACGTACCTGGGCTGACCCCGCCGCGTGCACGCGGAAGGCCCCCGCCGGTTCCCCGGCGGGGGCCTTCCCGGTTCCGTGGTGACGCCCGGTCAGAGCTTGCGCAGCAGCGCCCGGCGGACCTTGTGGTCCTGGCCCTTCTGCAGGATCAGCGTGGCGCGGCCGCGGGTGGGCAGCACGTTCTCCAGCAGGTTGGGCTTGTTGATGGTGCGCCAGACCTGGCGGCCGTAGTCCATCGCCTCCTCCTCCGGCACCTCGGTGAAGCGGCGGAAGTAGGAGTTCGGGTCCTGGAAGGCGGTCTGCCGCAGCTTGCGGAAGCGGTCCAGGTACCAGCTCTCGATGTCGTCGGTGCGGGCGTCGACGTAGATCGAGAAGTCGAAGTAGTCGGCCACCGCGAGGCGGGTCCGGCCGTCGGTGCCGGGCAGGGCCGGCTGGAGCACGTTCAGGCCCTCGACGATCAGGATGTCCGGGCGCTCCACGGTGAGGCGCTCGCCCGGCACGATGTCGTACACCAGGTGCGAGTAGACGGGCGCGGTCACCCGCTCCTTGCCGGCCTTCACGTCCGCCACGAAGCGCATCAGGGCGCGGCGGTCGTACGACTCGGGGAAGCCCTTGCGGGCCATCAGGCCGCGGCGGCGCAGCTCCGCGTTGGGGAGCAGGAAGCCGTCGGTGGTGACCAGCTCGACCCGGGGGTGTTCCGGCCAGCGGGCCAGCAGGGCCTGCAGCAGACGGGCGGTGGTGGACTTGCCGACGGCGACCGAGCCGGCCACGCCGATGATGAACGGGGTGCGGGTGCGCTCGGTGTCCGGGGTGTCCAGGAAGGTGCCCAGGGCGCCGCGCAGGTCGTGCGTGGCGTGGATATAGAGGTTCAGCAGCCGCGACAGCGGCAGGTAGACGTCGCGGACCTCGTCCAGGTCGAGGGCCGTGCCCAGGCCGCGCAGCCGCTCCACCTCCTCCGCGGTCAGCGGCAGCGGCGTACGCTCGCGCAGGGCGCTCCACTCGGCCCGGCTGAGGTCCACGTAGGGGGACGGTGACGGGCCGGGCGTGGCGGCGCCCCGCGTACAGAGTTCGGTCAGCACATCGTCCATTGTGGGCCGTAGCGGCGTTCAGGGCGGTTGTGGTGTCGGTCACGCGCTGTGGGCGAACTGTGCGAATGGGGCATCCTGAGCGCCCTTATGCTGGCACGCATGTGCGGAATCGTTGGATACGTGGGCGCTCAGCCCGCTCTTGATGTAGTAATCGCCGGCCTGCAGCGGCTGGAGTACCGGGGCTACGACTCGGCCGGTGTCGCGGTGCAGGTGCAGGGCTCCGACGGGCAGTGGAGCCTGGCCACCGACAAGCGGGCCGGCAAGCTCGCCAACCTGGAGAAGTCGCTCGCCGAGACCCCTCTTCCCGGCGGCACCACCGGCATCGGTCACACCCGCTGGGCCACCCACGGCGGTCCGACGGACGCCAACGCCCACCCCCACCTGGACGACGCGACCCGGGTCGCCGTGGTCCACAACGGCATCATCGAGAACTTCGCCCAGCTGCGGGCGGAGCTGGCCGAACGCGGTCACACGCTGCGCTCGGAGACCGACACCGAGGTCGTCGCGCACCTGCTGGGCGAGGTGTACGAGGGCGACCTGGCCGAGGCGATGCGGGCGGTCTGCCGCCGTCTGGACGGCGCCTTCACCCTGGTGGCCGTGCACGCGGACGCGCCGGACGTGGTCGTCGGTGCCCGCCGCAACTCGCCGCTGGTGGTCGGGCGCGGCGAGGGCGAGAACTTCCTCGCCTCCGACGTCGCCGCGTTCATCGCCCACACCCGTGAGGCGATCGAGCTGGGCCAGGACCAGGTGGTCGAGCTGCGCCGTGAGGGCGTGACGGTGACCAACTTCGACGGCACCCCGGCCGACGTGCGCGAGTACCACGTCGACTGGGACGCCTCGGCCGCCGAGAAGGGCGGCTACGACTACTTCATGCTCAAGGAGATCGCCGAGCAGCCGAAGGCCGTCGCCGACACCCTGCTCGGCCGGATCGGCACCGACGGCCGGCTCACCCTCGACGAGCTGCGGATCTCCGACGCGGACCTGCGCTCGGTCGACAAGGTCGTCATCGTCGCCTGCGGCACCGCGTTCCACGCGGGCATGATCGCCAAGTACGCGATCGAGCACTGGACCCGCATCCCCTGCGAGGTCGAGGTCGCCTCGGAGTTCCGCTACCGCGACCCGATCATGGGCCCGGGCACGCTGGTCATCGCCATCTCGCAGTCCGGCGAGACCATGGACACCCTGATGGCGCTGCGCCACGCGCGCGAGCAGGGCGCCAAGGTGCTGGCGATCTGCAACACCAACGGCTCCACCATCCCGCGCGAGTCGGACGCGGTGCTGTACACGCACGCCGGCCCGGAGGTCGCCGTCGCGTCCACCAAGGCGTTCCTGACCCAGCTGGTGGCCTGCTACCTGGTCGCGCTCTACCTCGGCCAGGTCCGCGGCACCAAGTGGGGCGACGAGATCTTCACCATCATCCGCGAGCTCGGCGACGCGCCGAAGCAGGTGGAGCAGGTGCTGGAGACCATGGAGCCGGTGCGCGAGCTGGCCCGCTCCCTGGCGGACGCCCGCTCGGTGCTGTTCCTGGGCCGCCACGTCGGCTTCCCGGTGGCCCTGGAGGGCGCGCTCAAGCTCAAGGAGCTGGCGTACATGCACGCCGAGGGCTTCGCGGCGGGCGAGCTGAAGCACGGGCCGATCGCGCTGATCGAGGAGGGGCTGCCGGTCGTGGTGGTCGTGCCCTCGCCGCGCGGGCGGTCGATCCTGCACGACAAGATCGTCTCCAACATCCAGGAGATCCGGGCCCGCGGCGCGCGGACCATCGTGATCGCGGAGGAGGGTGACGAGGCGGTCGTCCCGTACGCGGACCACCTGATCCGCATCCCGGCGACGCCGACCCTGCTCCAGCCGCTGGTCTCCACGGTTCCGCTGCAGGTCTTCGCCTGCGAGCTGGCCACGGCCAAGGGCCACGAGGTCGACCAGCCGCGCAACCTCGCGAAGTCGGTCACGGTCGAGTAGCCGGTCCTGCGCCCGTACGGCGCCCCTGCGGTGGCTGCGTCCTACCGCAGGGGCGCCGTGTCGAGCGTGAAGGAGAAGGGGGCGGGCAGGTCGATCGACTTGCCGAACCCGGTCTGGTGAAGGGTGGTGTAGTCACCCTCCGCGGGCTCGGTGAACAGCGTGACCGTGCCTTCGCTGCGGTCGACGAGCAGGTAGCACGGGATGCCCGCGGCGGCGTAGCCCAGGCGCTTGGACTCGCGGCCCTTGACCGGATTGGTCGACGTCACTTCGAGGACCAGCTCGACTCCCACCGCCGACGCCCACGAGTCCTGGGCGCGGAAGTGGCCGACGGGAGCGACCGTGGCGTCCGGGACGAACCGGCCCCTCGGAGTGATCAGGCCCTTCCCTCCGCTGACGTACAGCTCTTCGGCCGACTCCAGCGCAACGGCACGGGCGAACCGGGCAACCGCGTCCTCGTGGTCACCGTCCGGTGGCGGCGTCACGACGATCTCCCCTTCGATCAGCTCGGCCTTGAAGCCCGGAGGCGTGTCCAGCTCCAGGAACGCCTGGAGGACCTCGTCCTGGTCCAGCGGGTGCTCGACTGCCGGCATGGCGACCATGGCCCTTCTCCCTTCTGTGGGTCCGCGCCGAGCGACACGGTAGGCGGACGGACCGACAGCGATGGGGGATCGAAGTGGTTGTCACTCGGAAGTGTGCCGCAATGCCGGAGGACCAGCAGGTGATCACCCGGGGTGGGATCGACGTGGCCTGGACCGACGCGGCCGGGATCGACGTGGCCGGGATCGAACGGGTTCGGGGCTGCGCCGGAGCGGATGTTAGGGGTGGTGGCCGGCGGGCCGGGGCGGCTGCGCGGGCGGGCGGGCCTTTCCTTCGCCCGTGGCCTGTGTCGCCCGGCCGGGGCGCGGGCGTAGCGTCGGCGGTAGTCATCGCCGAGGGTTAAAGGGCTTCTCCATGCGCCACGCTCACCGTGTCGAACAGGTCCGGGCCGCCGAGGCCGAACTGATGTCCCGGCTGCCCGGGGGCACCCTGATGCAACGGGCCGCCGCCGGCCTCGCCGCCACCTGCGCCCGGCTGCTGACGAGACGTCGCGGCCGGGTGTACGGGAGCCGGGTGGTGGTGCTCGCGGGCAGCGGCGACAACGGTGGTGACGCACTGTACGCCGGCGCGGCGCTGGCCCGGCGCGGTGCGCGGGTGACGGCGGTGCTGCTGGCCCCGCAGCGCGCCCACGCCGGGGGGCTGGCGGCCCTGCGGGCGGCGGGCGGCCGGTCGACGCAGGAGCAGGAGGCCGGCCTGGCCGCCTTCTCGGACGCGGATCTGGTGCTGGACGGCATCGTCGGCATCGGCGGCCGGGGCGGACTGCGCCCCGGGGCCCAGCCGTACGCGCGGGCCGGACGGCGCGGGGTGGTGGTGGCCGTGGACGTGCCGAGCGGGGTGGACGCCGACACCGGCGAGGTGCCGGGCGAGGCCCTGCGGGCGGACGTCACGGTCTGCTTCGGGACGTACAAGCCGGGGCTGCTGACCGACCCGGGCGCCTCGTACGCGGGCGCGGTGCAGCTGGTGGGGATCGGGCTGGACCTGCCGCCGGCCGAGGTGACGGCGTTGCAGCACGCGGACGTGGCCGCGCTGCTGCCGGTGCCGGGGGTGGAGAGCGACAAGTACCGGCGCGGCGTCGTCGGGGTCGCGGCCGGGTCGGCGACGTACCCGGGGGCGGCGCTGCTCGCCGTCGCCGGGGCGCTGCACGGCGGTGCGGGCGCGGTGCGGTACGTCGGGACGGCGGCCGAGGAGGTGGTGCGGCGGTTCCCGGAGACGCTGGTCACCGAGGGCGGGCCGGCCGGCGCGGGACGGGTGCAGGCCTGGGTGGTCGGCCCCGGTGGCGGCGAGGGGGCGCGGCAGGCGCTCGCGGAGGCGCTGGCGGCCGACGTGCCGGTCCTGGTGGACGCGGACGGGCTGACCGAGCTGGGCCGGCTCGGCCCGGGGGCGCTCGCCGGGCGGACGGCGCCCACGCTGCTCACCCCGCACGCCGGCGAGGCGGCCCGGCTGCTGGCGGGGGTGGACGGCACCGCTCCGCAGGCCGCCGACGGACTGGCGGCCGCGCGGCTGGCCACCGCCCGTCGGCTCGCGGCGGCGTACCGGGCGACGGTGCTGCTGAAGGGCTCCACCACGGTGGTCGCCGACCCGGGCGGCGCGGCGCGGGTCAACCCGACCGGGACGTCCTGGCTGGCCACCGCCGGCAGCGGCGATGTGCTGGCCGGCCTGGCCGGCTCGCTCCTCGCGGCGGGCCTCCCGGTGCTGGACGCCGCCTCGGTGGCCGCCTACCTGCACGGGCTCGCCGGGCGCCACGCGGCCGGCGCCCCGGGCGCCGCGGGCACCGGGGGTGCGCCGGTGACGGCGCTCGGGGTGGCCGACGCCCTCCCGGCGGTCTGGCGCGACGTGCGGGCCGCGGCGGAGGAGGTGGCGGGGGAATAGACCGACCGGTCTACAGAAAAGGAATGGACCGACCGGTCTACAGAATTTTCGCGAGGCGTGCGGGAGCCACCCGAGGTGCTTGGCGCGGCCCGACGCGGCCGGGCGTAGGCCCCGGGAGCGGCCCGCCCATGGCCCGCCGTAGGCCCCGGGAGTGACCCGGGAGCGGCCCCGGAGTGGGAAGTCGGACCAGCCGACTTCCCACTCCGGCGGGGTGGCGGAACCGACGGCCCTTCGTGGGCGTCCGGAACAGTGGGGAGAGGGGTGGGGGCCGCCGGGCCGACGGGCCGTTCGGCGAGGACTCCGGGACGTCTGGGAGACTGACCCTGATGACAACTGCGAAGACGACCGGCGCGGCCACCCTCACCGACGGCGTACGGGCCGAGGCGACCATTGATCTGGCCGCCCTGCGCGGCAATCTCGCCGCGCTGCGCGAGCGCGTGGGCGCCGCCACGGTGATGGCCACGGTCAAGGCGGACGCCTACGGCCACGGCGCGGTCCGCTGTGCCCGCGAGGCGGTCGCAGCAGGCATCGGCTGGCTCGGTACGGCGCTCCCCCAGGAGGCGCTGGCGCTGCGCGCCGCCGGGATCCGCCCCGACCAGGCCCGCATCGTCTGCTGGCTCTGGACGCCCGGCGGCCCCTGGCGGGAGGCGCTGCTCGCCGACGTCGACGTCTCGGTGAGCGGGCAGTGGGCGCTGGACGAGCTGCTGGCCGCGGTCCGGACGACCGGTGTCCCGGCCCGGGTGCACCTGAAGGCCGATACCGGTCTCGGCCGCAACGGCTGCCAGCCGCACGACTGGCCAGAGCTGGTCGCCGCCGCCCGGCGCGCCGAGGCCGAGGGCATGCTCACCGTCGTCGGCGTCTGGTCGCACTTCGCCGCGGCCGACGAGCCCGGCCACCCCTCCATCCAGGCCCAGCTGGACGCCTTCCGCGAGGCGCTGGCCCACGCCGAGGCCGCCGGGCTGCGCCCCGAGGTCCGGCACCTCGCCAACTCGCCGGCCACCCTGCTGCTCCCGCAGTCGCACTACGACCTGGTGCGCACCGGGCTGGCGATGTACGGGCTCTCGCCCGTCCCGGAGGTCGGCGCGCCCGCCGACTTCGGGCTGCGCCCGGTGATGGCGCTGACCGCGCGGCTGGCCCTGGTCAAGCACGTCCCCGGCGGGCACGGCGTCAGCTACGGCCACCACTACACCACCCCCGGCCCGACCACCCTGGGCCTCGTCCCGGTCGGCTACGGCGACGGCATCCCCCGGCACGCCAGCGGCGCCGGCCCGGTGCAGATCGCGGGCAAGTGGCGGACGGTGGCCGGCCGGGTGGCGATGGACCAGTTCGTCGTCGACCTCGGCGGGGACACCCCGGCCGTCGGCGACGAGGTGCTGCTGTTCGGCAACGGCGAGAGGGGCGAGCCGACCGCCGAGGACTGGGGCCGCGCCGCCGGCACCATCGCGTACGAGATCGTGACCCGGATCGGCGCCCGGGTGCCGCGCCGCTACCTCGGTGGCATCGCCGACGAGCCGCAGCCCGGCGGCCCGCTCGCCCAGGGCGTGCCGGCGGCGCAGTCGTTCGCGCCGGGCACGCCGACGCCGGACGTGCTCGCACCTGGCGTGCTCGCACCGGACGTGCTCGCGCCGGGCGGCGGGCTCGTCGGCGGCGCACTCGTCGACGGCGCGCTCGGATGAGCGAGGAGGCCGGCTCCGACCCGGTGGCGGCGGTGGCCAAGGCGGCCGGCGCGGCGTCCGGGGTGAGCCGGGCGGGCCTGATCGGGATCTCGGTCGGCGTGGTCGCGGCCGGCGCGGCCGCCGGCGTGGCGATCGAGCGGCTGACCGTCGGCCGGGCGACCCGCCGCCGGGCCCGCGCCGAACTGGACGCCAACGCCCCGTACGGCTCGCTGCGCGGCCGCCCCCGGACGGTGACCGCCGCCGACGGCACCGAGCTGTACGCGGAGCTGGACGGCACGGGCTGGCCCGAGCCCGTCCGCCCGCCGTCGGCGGGGGCGCGGACGGCGCCGGCTCCTGCGCCGCAGCCCGGGTCCCAGTCCGAGTCGCAGTCCGGGCCGCAGTCCGGGCCGCTGCCCGCGGGACAGCCCGAGCCGCAGCCCCGGGCGGAGTCCGCGGGTGTCGCGGCGGCCGTTCGGCGCGGCTGGTTCGCCCGCCGCCGCCCGGACGCCACCGGGGACGCCGGTGCCGCGCCCACCGCCACGGCGACCGCCGTCACCACCGCGCCCGCCACCACGGCGCCCGCCACCGCCACCACCGCCGCGCCTACCACCGCACCGGTCGACGGCGAGCCGCTGACCGTGGTCTTCTGCCACGGCTACTGCCTCAACCAGGACAGCTGGCACTTCCAGCGCGCCGCCCTGCGCGAGGGCATGCGGCTGGTCTTCTGGGACCAGCGCAGCCACGGCCGCTCCGAGCGCTCCCGCTCCTTCCTGGCCGGCGAGCCCGCGAGCATCGACCAGCTGGGCGGCGACCTCAAGGCCGTGATCGACGCCGTCGCACCGGCCGGGCCGCTGGTCCTGGTCGGCCACTCGATGGGCGGCATGACGGTGATGGCGCTGGCCGACCAGCACCCGGAGCTGTTCCGGGAGCGGGTCGCCGGGGTCGCCCTGGTCGGCACCCTGGCAGGCGACTGGGACGCCGTCACCCTCGGTCTCCCGGCGGCCGGGGCCAAGCTGTTCAAGAAGGTCGCGCCGGGCGTGATGAAGCTGCTCGGCCGCCAGGTGGAGCTGGTGGAGGCGACCCGCCGACTGGGCGCGGACGTCAGCGCCGTCTTCTACCGGAAGTTCTCCTTCGGCGGGAAGGACGTGGACCCGGGCGTGGTCCGGTTCGCCGAGCAACTGCTGGACGCCACCCCGATCGACGTGGTGGCCGAGTTCTACCCGGTCTTCGGCGTGCACGAGAAGTCCGCCGCCCTGGCCGCCCTGCGCGGCATCCCCACCCTGGTGCTGGCGGGCACCAAGGACCTGCTGACCCCGCCCGGCCACAGCGAGGCGATGGCCCGGCAGCTGCCCGGCGCCGAACTGGTCCTGGTCGAGGACGCCGGCCACCTGGTGATGCTGGAGCGCCCCGACCTCGTCGACCGGCACCTGGCCGCCCTGCTCGGGCAGGCGGCCGACCACCGGCGCGCCGCCCCGCTGCCCCCCGCCGTCCGCGACCTGGCCTGAACGCCCGGCCGGGCCCTGCGCGGCACAGCAGGGCAGGGCAGGGCAGAGCAGGGCACGGTAGGGCGGGGCAGGGGCCGGAGCGCGGGCGGGCGCGGATGTGGCACCGTAGCGGGGGCGCCCGGTGGTCGGTGCGCCGTCGTACGGCACGTACCGAAGGGCTTGATTCGCGCATGGGCTCGCACGCCACTCTCACCGTCGCCACTCCCGAGCGGATGGGCCGGCTCGGAAGGGAGCTGGCCGCGCTGCTGCGGCCGGGGGACCTCGTGCTGCTCTCCGGCGAGCTGGGCGCGGGGAAGACCACGCTGACCCGCGGTCTGGGGGAGGGGCTGCAGGTGCGCGGGGCGGTCACCTCGCCGACGTTCGTGATCGCCCGGGTCCACCCGTCGCTGGTCGGCGGGCCGGCGCTGGTGCACGTGGACGCGTACCGGCTGGGCGGGGACCTGGACGAGATGGAGGACCTCGACCTCGACGTGTCGCTGCCGGAGTCGGTGGTGGTGGTCGAGTGGGGCGAGGGCAAGGTCGAGCGGCTGTCCGACGACCGGCTGGAGGTCCGGATCGAGCGCGCCCTCGGTGCCACGGCGGAGGGGGACGACGAGGACCCGCGCCGGGTGGTGCTGGCCGGGATCGGTGCACGCTGGGCCGGGGTGGAGCTGGCCGGGCTCGCCTGATCCGGTCCGCGGCAGGGGCAACCCGGGCCGACGCCTTGCCGACAGGCTGTCGGCAAAGTGTTGCGGGCGGGGGACCGGGCGTGATGGGATGGGTGCTGCGGTTAGGTCTGCCTAACTAGGGAGGCGCCATGTCGAGCACCACCCCCGCCCCGGAGCGCGCGCCGCGCGGCACCGGGGCCGGAGAGCCCGCCCGCAGTGTCCAGGGCGCGCCGATGCGAGCCCTGCTGGCCGCCTGTGCGGCCGCCGAGGCGGTCTCCACCCCGCCGGAACGCGGCGGGAACGCCGAACTCCCCGGCACGCCCGGCGAACCGACGGCAGACACCCCGCGCGCCGCCTGACCTCCACCGCCTGACCGCCGCCGCCCGGGCGGCACGGCCCGCCGGTCAGGCGATCACGACCACCTTGGTGCCGTTCGGCGCGAAGTCCCAGAGCAGCTGGCCGTCCTGACGGCTGCTGCGGATGCCGCCGGTCTTGGCCTTCGGGTCGGCGGTCGGCGTGGTGCCGTCCACGGCCGCACTGAAGCCGAACACGACGCCGTTCTGCTGGGCGAAGCGCACCACGTGCTCGATCTGCCGGCCGTCGGTGCCGGTGGTGGTCGGCGTCCGGCTGTAGACCGGGTAGCTGCCGGGGGCCGGTTCCACCGAGCCCGGGGAGACCGCGTAGGCGGCGACCACCTGCGGGTTCTTCTTGGGGTCGACCAGCCAGACGTGGTGGCTGCCGACCGAGTAGACGACCCGCAGCCCGGTGCCGGAGGTGGCGGGCAGTGCCGGGACGGTCGGGGTGGCCGAGGCGGTGGGCGTGGCCGTGGCGACCGGTCCGCTCGACGACGCGGTGACGCTGGCGCTCGGCCGGGCACCGCCTGCACGGTCCTGCGCGCCGTTGGCCTGGAAGGCCAGCAGGCTCACCACCGCCAGGGCCCCCAGGGTCAGCCCCGTGACCACCACTCCAGGACCCATCTTCGCCACGTGTGCTCCCACCGCCGTCCCAAAACCCGTCGGGCCCCATCGTGCCAGGTCCGTCGGCCCGGACCCGCACCCCGTAGGACGTGTGTTCCGGACCCGGACGCGCTGACGACCGGCCGGAGCAGAACCCGGGCAGGACACGGGCAGGACGTGGGCGGGACCGGGGACAGGACGGGAGCAGGACGGGGCAGGACCCCGGGACAGGAGGGGAGCCGTACCGGGCCGCGGGCGGGTGCGGCACGACCGGCGGCCGTTCCTCCGCGCCGACCGGTCTAACCTTGACCCGTGCTGCTGCTCGCGTTCGACACCGCTACCCCCGCCGTCACCGCCGCCGTTCACGACGGCACGGCCGTCCTCGCCGAGACCGACCAGGTCGACGCCAGGCGTCACGGCGAACTGCTCCTCCCCGCCATCGACCGGGTGCTGCGGACGGCCGGCGTCGACAAGCACCGGCTGACCGGCATCGCGGTGGGCGTCGGCCCGGGCCCGTACACCGGACTGCGGGTCGGCCTGGTCACCGCCGCCGCGCTCGGCCACGCGCTCGGCGTGCCGGTGCACGGCGTCTGCACCCTGGACGCGATCGCCCACGCGGCCCGCGCCGCGGGGCTGGCCGACGAGCCGTTCACGGTGGCCACCGACGCGCGCCGCAAGGAGGTCTACTGGGCCTCGTACGACGCCGACGGCCGCCGCACCGAGGGCCCCGCGGTGGACCGCCCGGCCGAGCTGCGGCCGCGGCCGCGCGCGGTCGGCGCGGGCGCGCTGCTCTACCCGGACACCTTCCCGGGCGCGCACGGGCCGGAGCACGTCTCGGCCGGCGCCCTGGCCGACTTCGCCGCCGGCGAGCTGGCGGCCGGCCGCGAACTGCTGCCGAACGTGCCGCTCTACCTGCGCCGCCCGGACGCCCAGGTGCCGGCCGGCTACAAGGCGGTGCTCCCGGCGTGACCGGCCCGACCGGCGTGACCGGCGTGACCGGGGTGACCGGTCCGGGCGGCGCCGACAGCCCGGACGGCACGAGCAGTGCCGCGACCACCGTCACCCTGCGCCCGATGCGCTGGTGGCACATCGCACCGGTGATGGAACTGGAGCTGGAGCTCTTCCCGGAGGACGCCTGGTCCACCGGGATGTACTGGTCCGAGCTCGCCGAGACCCACCCGGGCGGCACCCGCCACTACACCGTCGCCACCACCGACGACGGCGCCGTCGTCGGCTACGCCGGGCTGATGGTGGTGGCCGGCGAGGGCGACGTGCAGACCATCGCCGTCGACCACCGCCTCCAGGGCGCCGGCCTCGGCGCGGCGCTGCTCACCGACCTGATCCGGGAGGCCGCCCGGCGCGGCTGCGCGGAGCTGCTGCTGGAGGTGCGGGTGGACAACCCGCGCGCCCAGCGGCTGTACGAGCGGTTCGGCTTCGAGCCGGTCGGCATCCGGCGCGGCTACTACCAGCCGGCCAACGTCGACGCGCTGGTGATGCGCCTCGACCACCCAAGCATCGAACCGAAGGACCTGAAGGAAACCCGCCATGGCTGACGAACCGCTCGTCCTCGGCATCGAGACCTCCTGCGACGAGACCGGCGTCGGCATCGTCCGCGGCACCACGCTGCTCGCCGACGCGGTCGCCTCCAGCGTCAACGACCACGCCCGGTTCGGCGGCGTCGTCCCGGAGATCGCCAGCCGCGCGCACCTGGAGGCGATGGTCCCCACCATCCAGCGCGCCCTGGACACCGCCGGCATCAAGGCCACCGACCTGGACGGCATCGCCGTCACCGCCGGTCCCGGCCTGGCGGGCGCGCTGCTGGTGGGCGTCAGTGCCGCCAAGGCGTACGCCTGGGCGCTGGACAAGCCGCTGTACGGGGTCAACCACCTCGCCTCGCACATCTGCGTGGACCAGCTGGAGCACGGCCGGCTGCCGTCGCCGACGATGGCCCTGCTGGTCTCCGGCGGGCACTCCTCGCTGCTGCTCAGCGAGGACATCACCACCGACGTCCGCCCGCTCGGCGCGACCATCGACGACGCGGCCGGCGAGGCCTTCGACAAGGTGGCCCGGGTGCTCGGCCTGGGCTTCCCCGGCGGCCCGGTGGTCGACCGCACCGCCCGCGAGGGCGACCGCAAGGCGATCGCCTTCCCGCGCGGCCTGACCGGTCCCAAGGACCCGGAGTACGACTTCTCCTTCTCCGGCCTGAAGACCGCCGTCGCCCGCTGGGTGGAGGCCAGGCGCCGGGCCGGCGAGGACGTGCCGGTCGCCGACGTGGCGGCCTCGTTCCAGGAGGCGGTCACCGACGTCCTGACCCGCAAGGCCGTCAAGGCGTGCAAGGAGAACGGCGTCGACCACCTGATGATCGGCGGCGGGGTGGCGGCCAACTCGCGGCTGCGCGAGATGGCCCAGCAGCGCTGCGACAAGGCCGGCATCCGGCTGCGGGTGCCGCGTCCGGGCCTGTGCACCGACAACGGCGCGATGGTCGCCGCGCTCGGCGCCGAGATGGTCTGGCGCGACCGCGCGCCCTCCTCCTTCGACCTGTCGGCCGACTCCTCGCTGCCCGTCACCGACGTCCACGTGCCGGCCCCGGCGGCCGGGCACGGCGACGTCCACGGCCAGGCCTACCGGGCGCTGGGCGGGGAGAAGTGACCGTGCCGGACGGGCCCACCACCGCCGCGATGTGGGAGGCCCGGGCCGCCGAGGGGCGCGGGGCCGAGCTGGCCGCGTGGGTGCGCGGGACGGCGCTGCCCGCGCTGCGCGGCTCGGCCGGCCTGGTCCGCACCGAGCTGTTCGGCGCACCCGGTGACCGGGTGCTGCTGATCACCTGGTGGACCGGCGAGCCGGTGCCGGTCGCCGAACCGCCCGCCGGGCTGACCGGCCGTCCGGTGCACCGCTGGTCCTTCGTCAGCGAGCACGTGGAGTAGCCCTCCCCGGGCCTGTGCGGGAACCGATCACCCGGCCGTTACCGTGCATAGCTGAGAGACGGCTGGACGGGACCGGGGAGCGCGGCGCGGTGAAGAGGTACGGGCGGGGCAGGACGAGGACGTACGCGGTGGGGGCGCTGGCCCTGCTGACGGCGGCCACCGGCTGCGGCAGCGGTGGCGGCGGGCCGGCCGCGGCCGGCAGCA
>NZ_JBEYVJ010000094.1:0-25893 GCF_040643935.1 Kitasatospora sp. NPDC047058
GCGGGCCGGGCGTCGTGACCAGGCCAAGACCCGCCCCCCGGGGACGGGGGCGGGCCCGGTCGGGCGCTGCGGTTCTTCTAGGGGCCGTCCGGCGGCGGGGGGCCGTCCGGCGGCGGGGCCGGGGCTTCCGCCGGGAGGCGGGCCGCGATGAGGGTGCCGGCCGCGACGACCCCCGCCGTGACGAGCAGGGCCGCGCGGTAGGGACCCGGTTCGGCGGTGTGCGGGCCGTCCTCGGCGAGGGCGCCGATCAGGGCGGCCGTGACGGCGATGCCCAGGGCCCCGCCGAGGGTGCGGACGATGGTGAACAGACCCATCGCCCGGCCCATCGCGGGCGGCGGGACGTCGGCGAACCCGGCGATCTGCAGGGTGAGCACGGCGGTCCCGAGGATCAGGCCGATGCCGAACATCAGGGCCCGGACCGCCCAGGCGTTCCCCCCGACGCCCGGCACGGCCAGCGCGGCGAGGACCAGCGCGGCGAGCAGCAGGGCGGGCACCGCGAGCCGGCGCGGGCCGGTCCGGGGCAGCAGCCGGTCGACCACCTGGGAGGCGGCCATCAGGCCGATCGCCTCCGGGAAGACGCTCAGGCCCGCGTCCAGGGCCGACGCCCCGAGGGCGGCCTGGTAGAGCAGCGGGAAGACGAACAGCGCGCCCATCAGCCCGGCGGCGGTCAGCAGGGCCAGCCAGGTGGCCGCCCCGAAGGCGCGGTCGGCGAGCAGCCGCAGGTCCACCAGAGGGTCCCCGGTGCGCAGCTGGTGCCGGACGGCGAAGCCGAGCAGCAGCACGCCGAGCACCCCGCCGGTCGCGACGGCCGGGGAGTCCCAGCCGTGCGCCGGGCCGAAGCCGAGGGCGTAGGTGAGCAGGCCGAGGCCGGGGGTGGCGAGCAGGAAGCCGGTGGTGTCGAAGCGGCCGGCCGCCTCCTCGTCCTGGTCCCGCAGCCCGAACAGGCCGGTCAGCACCGCCGCCGCCCCGATCGGCACGTTGACCAGGAACAGCCAGTGCCAGGAGAGGTGTTCGGTGAGGAAGCCGCCCAGCGGCGGCCCGAGGGCGGGCATCAGGGCGGTCGGCACGATCAGCACCTTGCCGAGCCCGGCCCGCTCGTGCGGCGCGAAGGCGCGGAAGAGCAGGGTCATCCCGACCGGGGTGAGCAGCCCGCCCGCGACGCCCTGGACGGCCCGGGCGGCGGACAGCGTGCCGAGCCCGGGCGCGGCGGCGCACAGGGCGGAGGCGAGGGTGAAGGCGGACAGCGAGCCGAGGAAGACCCGGCGGACCCCGAACCGGTCGCCGAGCCAGCCGGCCACCGGCAGGCCGACGGCCAGGCCGACCAGGAAGGCCACTTCCACCGCGTTGGCGGCGGAGACGGGGCGGCCGAAGTCCCCGGCGATCGTGAACAGTGCCGGGTTGACGATGGTCGAGTCCAGGCCGTTCATGCACATCGCGGCCGTGTAGACGGCCACCACCGCGACGCGCCCGGCGAACAGCGGGCGCGGCGCGGGGGCCCCGGCCGTGGCGGCCGCGGTGTCGTCGGCGGGGGCTTCCGGGCCGGCTCCAGCGTCGATGTCGGCTCCGGCGTCGGCTGCCGCGGTGTCGTCGGCGGGGGTCACCGGACCGGGCACAGGTCGGTCCAGTTCGCGGTGATCCGGTCGAGGGCCTCGGCTCGGGCGCAGGGGCCGTGGGCGACGGTCCAGCCGGCCGGGACGGCGGCGAAGGCCGGCCAGAGCGAGTGCTGGCCCTCGTCGTTGACCAGGGCGAGGAACTCGCCGTCACCGTCGAAGGGGTTGGCGGGCGCGTCACTCATGGGTCGGGTTCTCCTGGGGTGCGGTGCGGTCGGCGTGGCCGGTGTGGCCGGGGCGGTCGGTGTGTTCGGGGCGGTCGGTGTGGCCGAGCCGGGCCAGGTGGCCGGCGATCACGCGGGCGATGTGCGCGATCGGTTCGGGCAGGGTCATGTCCTTGTGCGAGCAGGCCACGTTCGTGTTGTCGATCCGGCCCGTGACGTAGGGGGTCCAGAGCTCGGGCACCAGGGTCTCGTCGATGGTGTCGACGGTGGCCCGGAAGAAGAGCACGTCGCCGTCGAACGGGCGGTGGTCGTAGCCGCGGACCAGGTGGTTGGTGTTGAGGTAGATCCGGTTCAGCGCCTCGACCGTCGCGTCGCCCAGGCCGGCCAGCGGGCTGCCCTCGCGGCGCAGCAGCTCGGTGACGTGGGCGAGTTCGAGCGGGCGGCCGTCGAGGTCCTCGGGGCCGTAGCCGCCCATGGTGAGCAGGGCTTCGAGGGCCTCGGCCTGGTCGGGGACGGGCAGCTCCCGGAAGCCCTCGGCCGGGTAGGCGTCCAGGATGGCCAGCAGCTCGACGGTGCAGCCGAGTTCCTGGAGCCGGACGGCCATGGCGTGGGCGATGATGCCGCCGGTGGACCAGCCGAGCAGGCGGTAGGGGCCGTCGGGCTGGACCTCGCGGAGCCGGTCGACGTAGTGGGCGGCGAGTTCCTCCATGGTCCGCGGCAGTGGCAGTGCGGCGGTGGCGGCGCCGACGCCCTGGGCCTGGAGTCCGTAGATCGGGACCTCGGTGGGGAGGTGGCGGATCAGCCCGGTGTAGCACCAGCTGAGGCCGCCGGCCGGGTGGACGGCGAACAGCGGGGCCGGCCGGCCGGGGGCGCTGGGCCGCAGCGGCAGCAGGACGTCGAGCGCGTCGGCGGCCCGAGCGGCGTCCCCGGTGGCGTCCGCGCCGGCGTGTTCGATGACGGAGAGCGCGGCGTCCAGCGCGGCGGGCGTCGGGGCCTGGAACAGCGTGCCGATGCCGGCCTCCAGCCCGAGCACATTGCGGATCCGGCCGGCCAGCCGGACGACCAGCAGCGAGTGGCCGCCGAGGGCGAAGAAGTCGTCCTCGACCCCGACCGCGGGCAGGCCGAGGACCTCGGCGAAGAGCTCGCAGAGCTGCTGCTCGCGGGGGTTGCGCGGGGGCCGGCCACCACCGCTCGCCGGGGCGTCGGGGGCGGGGAGGGCGCGCCGGTCGAGCTTGCCGTTGGCGGTCAGCGGCAGCTTGTCCAGCAGGACGACCGCGGACGGGACCATGTGGACGGGCAGGCCGGCCGCCGTGTGGGTGCGCAGTTCCTCGGCGGTGACGGCGTGCACGGACGGCGCGGGGACGGCGTAGCCGACCAGGCGCTTGTCCCCGGGCACGTCCTCGCGGACGATCACGGCGGCGTCGGCGACGTCCGGGTGGGCGGCCAGCGCGGCCTCGATCTCGCCGAGCTCGATCCGGAAGCCGCGGATCTTGACCTGCTGGTCGGCACGGCCGAAGTACTCCAGGACGCCGTCGGTGCGGCGGCGGGCGAGGTCGCCGGAGCGGTACATCCGGGTGCCCCGCTCGCCGAAGAGTTCCGCGTACGGGTCGGCGACGAAGCGTTCGGCGCTGAGGGCCGGGCGGCCGAGGTAGCCGCGCGCGAGGCCGGCGCCGGCCACGTACATCTCGCCGGTGACGCCGGGCGGGACGGGCTGGAGGTGCCGGTCGAGGACGTAGACCCGCAGGTCGGGGATGTTGACGCCGATGGTGCTGCTGGTGCCGGCGGCGGCGCTCGCCCGGTCGAGGGCGATGTGGGAGACGTGCACGGTGGTCTCGGTGATGCCGTACATGTTGACCAGGACGGGCGCGTCGTCGGCGTGCCGCTGGTACCAGTCGTCCAGGCGTGCGAGTTCGAGCGCCTCGCCGCCGAACACGACGTAGCGCAGGGCGAGTTCGGTGCCCGGGCGGTCCCGGTCGGCGGCGCTGAGCTGGTAGAAGGCGGACGGGGTCTGGTTGAGGACGGTGACCCGCTCGCGGGCGAGCAGGTCGAGGAAGGCCGCCGGGTCGCGGCTGACCAGGTGCGGGACGACGACCAGCCGGCCGCCGTGCAGCAGGGCGCCCCACAGTTCCCAGACCGAGAAGTCGAAGGCGTAGGAGTGGAAGAGCGTCCAGACGTCCCCGGCGCCGAAGCCGAACCAGTGGTCGGTGGCGGTGAACAGCCGGACCACGTTGTGGTGGGTGACCGGAACGCCCTTGGGCCGGCCGGTCGAGCCCGAGGTGTAGATGACGTACGCGACGTCGTCCGCGGTGAGCGGCCGGGTGCGCTCGTGCTGGGCCAGCGGCGTGGCCGGGAAGCCGGCCGCCTCCGGGCCGTCGACCAGGAGCAGGGGCACCTGGTGGGCGGGCAGCCGGGGTGCGGTGGCGGTGTCGGTGAGCAGCGCGGCGGGTGCGGCGTCGGCCAGCATGTAGGCGAGCCGGTCGGCCGGGTAGTCCGGGTCCAGCGGCAGGTAGGCGGCGCCGGACTTGGCGACCGCGAGCAGGGCGACGACCAGGTCGGGCGAGCGCGGCAGGGCGAGCGCGACGATGGTGCCCGGGCCGATCGACCGCGCCGCCAGCAGGCGGGCCAACCGGTCGGCTCGGGCGGCGAGTTCGCGGTAGTCGAGGGTGGCTCCGCCGTAACTGACGGCGGTGGCCTCCGGGTTGGCAAGGGCTGCGGCCTCGAACAGCTCGGCCAGGGTGGCCCCGGGGGTGGAGGTGACGGGCGTGCCGTTCCACTCGACCAGGGCGCGCCGCCGCTCCTCGGGGCTGGTCAGCGGGAGCAGGCCGATCGCGGTCTCGGGCGCGCTCGCGGCGGCGGTCAGCAGCCGGGCGAGCCGGTCGGCCAGCGCCTGGACGGTGGCCGCGTCGAACAGGTCGGTCCGGTACTCCAGGAAGCCGGCGATGCCGCCGCCGCGCAGCTCGCCCGCGTTGAGGGTGAGGTCGAACTTGGCGGTGCCGGACGGCACGGCGCCGATCCGGGCGGTGAGTCCGCCGCCGAGCGCGAACTCCTCGTCGGGGACGCTCTGCCAGGCCAGCATGACCTGGAACAGCGGGTGCCGGGCGAGTGAGCGCGGCGGGTTGAGCTCCTCGACCAGCCGGTCGAAGGGCAGGTCGGCGTGGTCGTACGCGCCGAGGACGCTGGCGCGGACGCGGGCCAGCAGCTCGCGGAAGCTCGGGTCGCCGGAGGTGTCGGTGCGTAGGACCACCGAGTTGACGAAGTAGCCGACCAGCGCGGCGGTCTCGTCGGAGTCGCGGCCGGCGACCGGAGTGCCGACGGGGATGTCGGTGCCGCAGCCGTGCCGGGTGAGCAGCGCGGCCAGGCCGGCCTGGACGGCCATGAAGACGCTGGTGCCGGTGGCGCGGGCGAGCGCGGTCAGGGCGGCGTGGGCGTCGGCGTCGAGGGCGAACGGCACGGTGGCGCCGTGGTGGCCGGCGACGGCCGGGCGCGGGCGGTCGGTGGGCAGGTCGAGCTGGTCGGGCAGGCCGGCCAGGGCCTTGCGCCAGTGGTCGAGCTGGCGGACGGCGAGCGGGCTGGGCGCCGCGGCGGTGCCGAGCAGCTGCCGCTGCCAGGCCACGTGGTCGGCGAACTGCACCTCCAGCGGGGCGGGTTCCGGCGTGCGGCCGGCCCGGCGGGCGCTGTAGGCGGTGGCCAGGTCGCGGGCCAGCGGGGTGGTGGAGGCGCCGTCGCCGGCGATGTGGTGGAGCAGCAGGAGCAGGGTGTGCTGCTCGGGGCCGTCCGTGAACAGGCCGGCCCGCAGGGGCGGTTCGGCGGCGAGGTCGAAGGAGTGCCGGACGGCCTCGGCGAGCGACCCGCCGGTGTGCAGGGGGACGTCGGCGGGCGGCAGCACGCGCTGGTACGGCTCGCCGCCGGACGGGCCGGCGGCGGACGGCTCGCCCTCGGCGGGTTCGACGTAGACGGTGCGCAGGATCTCGTGGCGGGCGGCCAGGTCGGTGACGGCCTGCGCGAGGGCAACACGGTCGAGCGGACCGGTGAGGGTGAGGACCAGGGGGATGTTGTAGGTGGGGCTGGGGCCTTCGAGCCGGTGCAGGAACCAGAGGCCGCGCTGGGCGGGCGAGAGCGGCAGCCGGTCCGGGCGCCGGGCGGGCCGCAGCGCCGGGCGCGGCTCGGGCGCGGAGCGCTCGCGCAGCAGGGCGGCGAGCGCGGCCGGGGTGGGGTGGCGGAAGACGTCGGCGAAGCCGACGGCGGTGCCGAGACTCTCGCGGATCCGGGCGGCGAGGCGGCCGGCCAGCAGTGAGTGGCCGCCGAGGTCGAAGAAGGACGCCGACCGGCCGGGCGCCCCGGCCAGGCCGAGGACGGCCGCGAACAGCCCGCCGATGACCTCCTCCTGCGGGGTGGCGGGGACGTCGTCGCCACCGGCCGCGGCAGCGGGCGCGGCAGCCGGCTCGGGCAGGGCGCGGTGGTCGAGCTTGTCGTTGGCGGTGCGCGGGAGTTCGTCCAGCACCAGGACGGCGGCGGGCACCATGTGGTCGGGCAGCCGCTCGGCGAGCGCGGCGCGCAGGGCGGCCGGGTCGAGCTCGGCCCCGGCGGCGGGGACGGCGTAGCCCAGCAGCCGCTTGCCGTGCGGTCCGGGGCGGGCGATCACCACGGACCGCTCCACGCCGGGGAGTTGGCCGAGGACGGCGGCGATCTCGCCGGGTTCGATCCGGAAGCCGCGGATCTTCACCTGGTCGTCGGCGCGGCCGAGGAACTCCAGGGTGCCGTCGGCGCGGCGGCGGGCGAGGTCGCCGGTGCGGTACATCCGGCTCCCCGGAGGGCCGAACGGGTCGGCCGGGAAGCGCTCGGCGGTGAGGTCGGGGCGGCCGAGGTAGCCGCGGGCCAGGCAGGCGCCGGCCACGTACAGTTCGCCGGTGGCGCCGTCGGGGACGGGGCGCAGCGAGCCGTCCAGGACGTAGGCGCGGGAGCCGCGCACCACCCGCCCGACGGGGGCGCCGTCCGCGCCGGGGGTCCAGGTGTAGGCGTCGACGGTGGTCTCGGTCGGGCCGTAGAGGTTGAGCGGGGTGAGCCCGTCGACGGCGGTGAGGCGCCGCCAGAGCGCGTCGGGGGTGGCCTCGCCGCCGACCGCGACCACCGCCGGGCGGTGCCGGGCGTCGTCCAGCAGGCCTTCGGCGATGAGGACTTCGAGGTACGAGGGGGTCAGGTCGAGGTAGTCGATCCGCTCCCGGTCGACGTAGCCGGCGAGGGCGGCCGGATCGCGGTACGTCTCGTCGTCCAGCAGGTGCAGCTCGTGGCCGTGGACCATCCAGAGCACCGGGTCCCAGGAGGCGTCGAAGGCGAAGGAGGCGCTGTGGGCGACGCGCAGCTGCGTCCGGCCGGTGCGGCGGACGGCGGGGGCGATGTGGTCCTCGCCGTGGCCGGCGTGCAGGTTGGCGAGCGAGGCGTGGGTGACCACGACGCCCTTGGGACGGCCGGTGGAGCCGGAGGTGTGCAGCAGGTAGGCGGTGCCGTCGAGGTCCGGACCGGGGAGGGCGGTGGCCGGCCGGGCGTCGATCGCGGCGCGGACGGCGGGGTCGTCGAGGGTGACCGCGGGCCGGTCCCCGCCGCCGGGCAGGGCGGCGAGGGCGTCCGCGGTGCCGACCGCGCAGACCGGCCGGGCGTCGTCCAGGATGTCGGCGATCCGCTGCCGGGGGTGGGCGAGGTCGAGCGAGAGGCAGGCGCCGCCGGCCTTGAGCACGGCCAGCATGGCGACCACGGTGCCGGCGCTGCGCGGCAGGGCGAGTGCGACGGGCGTCCCGCCGTGGACGCCGAGGGCGGCCAGGTGGTGCGCGAGGCGGTTGCTCGCGGCGTCCAGCTCGGCGAAGGTGAGAACGGTTCCGCCGCTGCGCACGGCGACGGCGCGCGGGGTGCGGGCGGCCTGCCCGGCGAACAGCGCGGGCAGGGTGCGGGTGACGGCGGGTTCGTCACGGCCGGCGGTGGCGCGGTGCAGCGCGGTGGTGTCCAGCAGGTCGATCCGGGCGATCGGCGTCTGCGGGTCGGCGAGCAGCAGGCCGGCGAGCCCGTCGAGGTAGCGCAGCAGGCCGTCCCGGTGCGCGGCGAGCGAGGGGGCGTCGTAGCGGCCGGGGTCGGCGTCCAGGCCGATGCGCAGTGCGCCGTCGGGGCCGGGCGAGACGGCGAGGGCGAGGTCGTCGACCGGGCCGGCGGCGAGGTTGCGGACGGTGCCGGGAAGGCCGGCCAGGTCGAGGTCGCGCTCGAAGGCCTTGATGTTGACCAGCGGCCCGAACAGGGCACGCCGCCCGCCGGTGAGGGCGAGGTCGCGGCGGAGGTCCTCCAGCGGGTAGCGCTGGTGGCGGCGGACGGCGCGGAGTTCCAGCACGACGCGGCGCAGCAGTTCGGCGGCGGTGTCCTGCGGGCGGACGGCGAGGCGCAGCGGCAGGACGTTGGCGGCGGCGACCGGGGTGCGCAGGGCGGCCGGGCCGCGGCGGTTGGCGAGCGGGAGGCCGAGCAGCACGTCCTCGGTGCCGGAGAGGCGGTGCAGGTAGCCGGCGGTGGCGGCGATGACCAGCTCGGCCCAGGTGGCGCGGACGGCGCCGGCGGCGCTCTCGAACCGGGCGAGCGTGCCGGTGGGGAGGTCGGCTGCCTGGCGGAGCAGTTCGGCGGGGGTGGCGGTCGGGGTGACGGGGGCCGCGGGGGTGGGTGCCGCTGTGGGCGTGACGGCAGCGGGCAGTGTGGCGGGGGCTGCGGCGCCGGCCAGCCGATCGCGCCAGAAGGCCTGGTCGGCGGCGTAGTCGGGGCCCTCGCGGTAGGCGGCCTCTTCGGCGGCGGCCTCGGCGGGGGTGGCGAAGCTGCGGCCGGCGGGCTGCTCGCCGGACACGTGGGCGGTGTAGAGCTCGGCGACCCGGCCGCCGAGCAGGGTGAGCGCGTAGGCGTCGACGGCGAGGTGGTGCACCCGCTGGTACCAGCAGTGGCGGTCGTCGGCGAGCCGGATCAGGGCCTGGGTGAAGAGCGGCCCCGTGGCGAGGTCGACCGGCCGGGCGAGGTCGGCGCGCATCCAGGCCTCCGCCTCGGCGTCCGGGTCCTCGGCGGCGCACAGGTCGAGCCGGTGCAGCGGCCAGGCGTGGCCGGGGCGTAGCTGCTGGCGCGGGGCGCCGTCCTCGCCGGCGGTGACCACCGCGGAGAGGGCTTCCGCCTCGCCGACGGCCTGCCGCAGGGCGGCTTCGAAGAGGTCCGCGTCGAGCGGGCCGGTGATCTCGACGGCGTCGCCGGTGTTGTAGACCGGGCTGTCGGGGTCGAGCGCCTGCGCGTACCAGATCGCCGCCTGGGTGGCGAGCAGCGGTACGTCGGCTGCGGCGGGGACGGCGACGGGGTCGGACGCGGCCTGGTGGCGACGCATGGTTCTGAGAGCTCCTCGGGTCCGGCGAAACGGAACGCCTACTTAGGTTAGCCTAAGCTATCTTCATATCGACTCATCACCAGCCCGCCGGAACGCGGGCCCTGACGCCCCCGGAGGCGCCGATGTCCCCCCTGAACGCGAGCCGACCCGCGCCACCCCCGGGCGCCGTGGACGGCCGGGAGGGCCTGGCGGGCCGGGAGAGCCCGGAGGGAAGGGCGGGCGTGAACGGCCCTGACGGGTTCGACGGCCTGAAGGCGGCCGTCCGCGAACGCGTGCTCGCGCACCGGGACGCCCTGCTCGCGCTCAGCCGCCGCATCCACGCCCACCCCGAGACCGCGTTCGAGGAACACCGGGCCGCCGCCTGGTGCGCCGAACTGCTGCGCACCCACGGCTACGCGGTCACCGCACCCGCACACCGCCTGGAGACCGCGTTCACCGCGAGCCTCGGCTCCGGACCGGTCACCGTCGCCGTGGTCTGCGAGTACGACGCCCTGCCCGGGCTGGGCCACGCCTGCGGCCACAACCTGATCGCCGCCGCCGGCCTCGGCGCCGCGCTCGGCCTGGCCCCGTACGCGGACCGGCTCGGGCTCACCGTCCGGGTGATCGGCGCGCCTGCCGAGGAACGCGGCGCCGGCAAGGCGCTGCTGCTCGACGACGGGGCGTTCGCCGGGGTGGACGCGGCGATGATGGTCCACCCCTGCCCGGTCGAGGTCGCCGACTTCCGCTCCTTCGCGCTCGGCACCCTCACCGTCCGCTACACCGGCCGCGCCGCCCACCCCAGCCTCAACCCGCACGAGGGCCGCAACGCCGCCGACGCCCTCACCGTCGCACAGGTCGCGCTCGGGCTGCTGCGCCAGCAACTGCCTCCGCACTGGCGGGTGCACGGCATCACCACCGCCGCCGGGACGGCCCCCAACCTGATCCCGGACACCGCCACCGCCGAGTACGAGATCCGCACCTCCGCCGCGGAGGACCTGGCGGCCCTGCGCGAACGGGTCGAGGACTGCTTCCGCGCGGGCGCGCTCGCCACCGGCTGCGAGGTCGAGCTGACCCGGCCCGAGCCGGACTACCTCGACTTCCGCAGCGACGCCGGGCTCCTCGCCCTCTGGCGGAGCAACGCGGCCGCGCTCGGCCGGCCGGAACCGGTGGAGAGCGGGCCGTTCGCCTGCACCGACATGGGCAACGTCTCGCACGTCCTGCCGGCCATCCACCCGGTGCTGGACATCACCGGCGGCGCCTGCGCCCCGCACGAGGCCGCCTTCGCCGAAGCCGCCGTCTCCCCCGAGGCGGACCGCGCCGTACTGGACGGCGCGGTCGCGATGGCGTGGACGGCGGCCGACTTCGCGGCGGCGCGGAACGGCTGACGACCGACGGAAGACAATCGACGACTGACAGCTGACAACTGACAGATGTTGAAATCTGTCAGTTGTCAGTTGTTCGCCGTCATCTGTTACCTGCCCGCTGCCGGTTGTCGACCGTCGGCCGTCGGCCGTCAGCCGTTCGGGGTCACCCGTGCATCGCCGGCTGTGCGGCGGCGAGCGCCGCCGGGGCTGCCCGGAGCGCGGTGACGCCCAGCTCGCGGACCAGCCGGCCGACCTCGGCCGGCCGGTCCGGGTCGGTCAGCACCAGCGCCGCGCCGGTGCGCAGCGGCCAGAAGAACTCCCAGAGCGGCAGGCCGAGTTGCAGCACCCGGTCGCCCACGCCCAGCCCGTACGCGGCTTGCAGGTTCCGCACCCGGCGGTCCACCTCGGCGTGCGCCACCGGGACGCCCGTCGGCCGGCCGCCCGGGCCGTAGGCGAGCCAGACCGGGTGCTGCGGGGTCAGCGCGCGCGGCGGGTCGGTCGCCAGCCGGGCCGCCACCTCCTCCGCCCGCGGCCGGACGGCACCGGGCACCCCCTCCCCCAGCACGCAGACCGGCGAGGCGTCGGCCAGCAGCCAGGCGAGCCGTCCCGGCGCGTCGTCCGGGTCCAGCAGCAGGAACGCCGCACCGGACTTGGCCACCGCCAGCAGCGCCGGGACCAGCTCGGCCGGGCGGGTGAGCGCCAGGCCGACGACGGTACCGGGGCGGGCGCCGAGGCCCGCCAGGTGCCGGGCGAGCCGGTTCGCGGCCGTGTTCAGCTCGCCGTAGGACACCGTCGGGCCGTCCGGCAGCACCAGCGCGGGCGCGTCGGGCGTCCGGGCGGCCTGCACCTCGATCGGGCCGACCACCGTGGTGGGCGGCCGCTTCACCCGCGCCTGCGGGAGTACCGGAGCCTCGGCCGGGTCCATCAGGACGCGCCCAGCAGTTCGGCCCAGGCCTCGATGGCCGGCTTCTCGGCCAGCTGGACGAAGGCCACCTCCGCGCCCTCCGCCCGCCACCGCTCGGCCAGCGCCATCAGGCGCACCGAGTCCAGCCCCCAGTCCGCCAGGTTCTCGTCCAGCGGGATGTCCGCCGGGTCCTCGCCGAGCAGGTCGGCCACCTCGGCCCGGATGCGTTCCACGGTGAAGGCCATGCCCGTCACTTCCCTTCGAGTGCGGCGTCGGTGCTGGTGACCAGGCCGCAGCGGCCGGCCATCCAGGCGAGGGCGGCGCGGTGCTCGTCCGGGCCGAAGTCGGCGACCGCGTCGGCCACCACGAACGCCTGGACGTCGCGCATCCAGGCGTCGCAGGCGGTGGCCTGCACACCGATGTGCGCGTACACGCCGGTGATCACCAGCTGGTCGCGGCCCTGCGCGCGCAGCAGCTCGGCCAGCTCGGTGCGGACGAAGGCGCTGTACTTCCACTTGGTGAGCAGGACGTCGCCGTCGCCGGGGGCGACCGCGTCGGCGATCGCCACCGCGCGCGGGTCGTCCGGGATACCCGGGCCCCAGAAGTCCTGCTGGAGACCGCGCTGTTCGGGGCTCTGGCCGCCGGGCTGCGCCGAGTAGACGACCGGGATGCCGAGGCGCTCGGCCTCCGTGCGCAACCGGCCGATGTTCGCGAAGAGTTCGGTCACCGGCGCGGCGCCGGTGTCGAAGGCGTCGAGGAAGTGGTTCTGCAGGTCGTGCACCAGCAGGACAGCGCGCGACGGGTCCACCGTCCAGGAGACCCGGTTGGCGGGCAGCTCGTCGGCGGCGGGCATGGGATAGGAGGGGATGCGGGGCAGGCCCACGGCGGTGCTTCCTTAACTCTGGTTCGGGGTGGCGGGGTTGGTGAGGGTGGCCGCGATGGCAGCCCGCAGGTCCTTCTTGCTGACCTTGCCGATTCCGGTGGCGGGGAAGGCGTCGACGAACTCGACCCGGTCGGGCACCTTGTAGTCGGCGAGGCCGCGCTGTCGCACGAACCGCTTCAACTCGACGGACTTCGGGGGATGTTCGCGGGCGCTGTCGCGCAGCACCACGTAGGCGCAGGTCCGCTCGCCGAGGTAGGGGTCGGGCATCGAGACCACGGCTGCGTCGTGCACGGCCGGGTGGGCGAGCAGGTGGTTCTCGATCTCCTCGGCGGCGACCTTCTCGCCGCCGCGGTTGATCTGGTCCTTGGCCCGGCCCTCGACCACCAGGTGGCCGGTGGCGGTCCGGCGGACCAGGTCGCCGGTGCGGTAGAAGCCGTCCGCGGTGAAGGAGCCGGCGTTGTGCGCGGGCGCGTTCCAGTAGCCGCGGATGGTGTACGGGCCGCGGGTGAGCAGGTGACCGGTGGTGCCGTCGGGCAGGTCACGGTCCTGGTCGTCGACCACCCGGACCTCGTCGTCCGGGGAGATCGGCCGGCCCTGGGTGGTGACGATCACCTCCTCCGGGTCGTCGAGCCGGGTGTAGTTGACCAGCCCCTCGGCCATCCCGAACACCTGCTGGAGCGTGCAGCCCAGCACCGGGCGGACCCGGCGGGCCGCCTCCTCGCTGAACTTCGCGCCGCCGACCAGCAGCACTTCGAGGCTCGCCAGCCCCGGGTCCTCACCGGCCGCCCGGCGCCGCTCGGCGGCGTCCAGCCAGAGCAGCGCCAGCGGCGGCACCAGGCCGGTGATGGTCACGCCCTCGCGCTCGATCAGCGGGAAGGCCGTCTCCGGGTCCGGCTGCGGGCAGAGCACCACCCGGCCGCCCGCGTACAGCGTGCCGAGCGAACCCGGCGAGCTGAGCGGGAAGTTGTGTGCGGCGGGCAGGACGCAGAGGTAGACGCTCCGCTCGTCCTGGCCGCAGATCTCGGCCGAGCCGCGCAGCGAGTAGATGTAGTCGTCGTGGGTGCGCGGGATCAGCTTCGGCACGCCGGTGCTGCCGCCCGACAGCTGGAGGAACGCGACGTCCCCGGGCCCGGGTTCGGGCTGCATCCCGGCCGGTGCGCCGGACGGCACCCCCTCGGTCGGCACCCCCTCGGACGGGGCTCCCTCGCCCGGTACCCCCTTGGCCGGTCCCGCGGTCGGCGCGTCCGCCGGGACGTCGGCCAGCCGGACGTGCTCGCCCGGGTCCTCGCCGGCCACCAGGACCAGCCGCAGCGAAGGCGTCTCCGCCCGGACCCGGCTCGCCAGTTCGCGGTAGTCGAAGCCGCCCTCGACCCCCGGGATCACGTAGCCGGCCGCTCCGGTGAACGAGCAGAAGTAGGAGACCTCGGTGTAGCGGTGGGCGGGCAGCGCGAAGACCGGCAGCGCGCCGATCCGGAAGAGCGCGAAGACCACCTCGAAGAACTCGGCCACGTTGGGGAGTTGGACCACGACCCGGTCACCCCGGCCGAGGCCGCTGGCGCGCAGGCCGGCGGCCATCCGGTCGGCCCTGCGGTCGAGTTCGGCGTACGTCCAGCGGCGGCCGCCGCCGGCCCCGTCGGGGCTGCCCGGCCCGCCGGGGTCGACGATGGCGATCCGGTCGGGGTGCGCGGCCGCGCGCTCGCGCAGCATCGCCCCGAAGGTCTCGCCACGCCAGTGGCCTGCCGTGCGGTAGCGGTCGGCGAACTCGGCCGGGTAGGGGGTGAATCCGGCCAGCACCTCGGCCATCGGCCCGGCGGTCGCAGCGGCCAGCGCGTCGGCAGCCGGCGCACCGGTCACGGTGTTCTCGAAGCTGCTCATCGCGGCACCCCCGCGGCGTCCAGGAAGGTACGGAACTTGGCGCTGGTCTCGGCCAGTTCGGCCTCCGGCCGGGACTCGGCGACCACGCCGGCCCCCGCGTACACGCGCAGCGTCCGCTCGTCGGCCTCGGCGCAGCGCAGGGTGACGACCCACTCCCCGTCGCCGTCCGCGTCGCCCCAGCCGACCATGCCGGCGTAGAGGCCGCGGTCGAAGGGCTCGATCTCGCCGATGGCCTGCCGGGCCAGCGGCGTCGGGGTGCCGCACACGGCCGGGGTCGGGTGCAGTGCGGTGGCCAGTTCCAGCGCGGAGACGGCCGGGTCTGCCAGCTCGGCGGTGATGGTGGTGGCCAGGTGCCACATCGCGGCGGTGCGGACCAGGGTGGGCCGCTCCGGCACGTCCAGCGTCCGGCAGTATGGCGCCAGCGCGGCGCGGATCGCGTCCACCACGACGGCGTGCTCGTGCAGGTCCTTGGGTGACTCGAGCAGCGCGGCCGCCCGGCGGACGTCCTCGCCGAGGTCGGCGCTGCGCGGGACCGACCCGGCCAGCGGATTGGCCAGCACCGCGGTGCCGCGGCGGGAGAGGAGGAGTTCGGGGCTGGCGCCGATCAGCGTCCGGCCCCGGCCGGCCGGGAGGGCGAAGGTGTAGCCGCCCGGGTCGCGGCGGGCCAGCCGCTGGAGGATCGCGGGGAGGTCGAGCGGCCGGCCGGCGTTCAGCTCCAGCGTGCGGGCCAGCACCACCTTGCTCAACTCGCCCGCGCGGAGACGCCGGACGGCCTCCGCGACGCCGGCGCCGTAGGCCTCGGGCGCGGGTACCGGGCGGACGTCCCAGTCGATCCGGTCGGCGGCCGGGGCGGGCAGTGCGATCAGCGGGTCGTCGCGCAGCGCACCGCACTCGCGGACCCGCGCGGGGACGGCGAGTTCGGCGCGGCTGTCGTGGTCGAACGCCACCGCGCCGACCACCAGCGGGCGTTCCACTCCGGCGCGGCGGGCCCGATCGAGCGTCTCGGCGACCCGGAGCGGCAGCGGGCGGGCGTCCTGGGGCACCCGGGCGTGCACGCCGTCGGTGAGCAGCGTGCGGGTCGGTGAGGCGAAGAACGCCTCGTCGGGCGCGGCCCGGTACTGGCCCAGCAGCCCGCTGGCCGCGCCGATGACGGTGTGGTCCGTCCCGGCGGGGGCGTGGTGCACCGTGGTCACCTGGATTCTCCCAGTCTGCGAGTGGCCGCCGGGCGCTGCTCGTGGCGCCGGCCGGCGGATGGTGTGGTTCGGGGGTGGGGGTGTGGGCGTCCGGCGGCCTTGTGGGCCGGGGCGGCCGTCCGGGCCCGGCCGGCCGGGGTCGGACGGTCGGGGCCGACCGGTCCGCGGCCGGTCCGCGGCCGGTCTGCGGTCGGTCTGCGGTCGGTCTGCGGCCGGCTCAGGCGCGCAGGGTGGCGCCGCCGTCCACGTACAGGTCGTGCATGGTGATGTGCCGCGCGCGGTCGGAGACCAGGAAGGCCACCGCCTCGGCGACGTCGGCGGGTTGGGCGATCCGGCCGAGCGGGATGCCCACCCGCCAGCCGGCCGGGTCGCCGTCGATGACCCGCCGCTCGGCGGCCTCGGCGTCGCCCTCCCAGAGCGCGCGCTGCATCTCGGTGTCGGTGGACCCGGGCGAGACGATGTTGCAGCGCACGCCGGAGCGGGCGAGCTCCAGGCCGAGGCAGCGGGTGAACATGGTGGCCGCGGCCTTGGACGCCGCGTAGGCGGCCATGCCGGCCCGGGGGACGCCGGCGGCGTTGGACCCGACGGTGACCACGGCCCCCGTGCGGCGTTCGGCCATCCGGCGGCCGACCGCCCGGCAGGTGTGGAAGACCCCGGTGGTGTTGACCGCGAAGGTGGCGGCCCAGTCCTCGTCGGTCAGTTCGACGGCGGGTGCCGGCCGGAGGATTCCGGCCACGTTCACCAGCACGCCGATCGGGCCGAGTTGACGCTCCACCAGGTCGACCGTGGCCTCGACGGCGGCCGCGTCGGTGACGTCCAGTACGTACGGGCGGACGGGACCGTCGCCCGCCGCACCCCCGCCCGCGAGTTCCCGGGCGAGCGAGGTGAGCGGGTCCGGGTTGCGGTCGACCGCCGCGACGACGGCGCCCGCGGCGGCGAGCGCGCGCGTCACGGCCGCGCCGATGCCCTGCCCGGCTCCGGTGACCATCGCGGTGGTACCGACCAGTTCGGACTGCAGCACAGGAAATCCCCTCCGACCAGCAACATTAGGCAAGCCTAACCTAACACAGGTGTTCGGATGTGCCGAGAGGGCGCGGAGCCCGGACGCCCGATCTGCCCGACCGTCAACTGCCGCCACAGCGACTGCCGCAGTCGGATCGTCGGCGGTCGGCGAATGTAGACGCAACGTTGCGTCCAGTGTTACCGTCCAACCGAGACGCACCGTTGCGTCTATGTTCATGCGCCCACCTTCACCGCATCCCCGAGGAGCACCCCATGAGGAGCACCCGCCCGCGGACCACCCGCGTGCCGGGCCCACTCGCCCGTGCCGCCGTCGCCCTGGCCTTCTGGGTCACCATGGCCGGCACCACCGTCCCGACCCCGCTCTACCCGCTCTACCAACACGCCTTCGGCTTCTCGCCGTTCATGGTCACGGTGATCTTCGCCGTCTACGCCCTCGGCGTCGTCGCCGGCCTGCTCACCCTCGGCCGGCTCTCCGACGAGGTCGGCCGCCGCCCGGTGATGGCCACCGCCCTGCTGCTCGCCGCGGCCGCCGCCGGACTCTTCGAGGCCGCCGACTCGCTGCCCTGGCTGCTCACCGCCCGGGTGGTCTCCGGCCTCGCCGCCGCCCTGATCACCGGCTCCGCCACCGCCGCCCTGCTCGATCTCGCCCCGCCCGAGAAGCGGCTCCGCGCCCAGACCCTCGCGCTCGCCGCCAACATGGGCGGCCTGGCCGGCGGCACCCTGCTCTCCGGCGTCCTCGCCGAATGGGCCGGCTCCCCTCTGCGGCTGCCCTGGACGGTGACGCTGGTCATCACCGCCGTCGCACTGCTGGCCCTGCCCACCGTCCCCGAGACGGTCGCCCGGAGCGCGCGCGGCGGCGTCCGCCTGCGGTTCCAGCCACTGCGCATCCCGGCCGGCATCCGGCCCGCCTTCCTGCGGGCCGCGCTCGCCGGCGGCTCCGGCTTCGCCGTGCTCGGCGTGCTGACCTCGGTCAGCGGCCTCTTCCTCGGCACCGTGCTGAACATCCACCACCACGCGCTGACCGGCCTGGTGGTCTGCCTCGCCTTCGCCGCCACCGCCTTCGGCCAGCTGCTCGCCCGCGTGCTGCCCAAGCCGCGCGCCCTGCCGATCGCCTGCGCCGGCCTGGTGCTGGCGGCCGCCCTGATCGCCACCGCACTGCTCACCGAGACGCTGCCGCCGCTGCTGCTCGGCGCCTGCGTCAACGGCCTCGCCACCGGCACCGCCGTCGGCACCGGCCTCGGCGCCGTCAACGGCGGCGTCGCCCCGCAGCAGCGCGGCGCGGCGGTCTCGACCTTCTTCGCCATCCTGTACGCGATGCTCTCGGTGCCGGTGGTCGGCGTCGGCGTCCTCATCCAGGCCACCGACCTGCGCACGGCGGGCGTCACCTTCAGTGCGCTGGTCGCCCTGCTGGCCCTCGGCGTGGCGGCCGGGCTGCTCCGGCGGACCGGGCCGTCGTACGCCCCGGGCGCCGCGGCCACCCGGCCGGCCGGACCCGCAGCGGAAGAGGCATGAGAGGATGAGGTCGACCAGCACCCCCGGCCGATCCCCACACCGGCCCGCCCGTGAGGACGCCAGCACCATCGCCGCCCAGCCCCGCACCGCCACCGGCAGCAGCGCGAACAGCAGCAGCCGCCGGAGCGAGGCCGCGCGCCTGGCCGTGCTCAACGCCGCGGACGACCTGCTGGTGGAACACGGCTTCGAGGGCCTCACCATCGAGGGCATCGCCGCGGCCGCCGGAGTCGCCAAGCAGACCATCTACCGCTGGTGGAAGTCCAAGGTCGACATCCTCTTCGACAACCTGGTCCTCGACGCCGGCTCCGGCCTGGTCTGGCCCACCGACCCGGCCGACCCCGCCGACCTGCGCTCGTACATCCACCGCTTCGCCGGCTTCCTCGGCGACGACCCGGCCGGCCGCGTCCTTCAGGCCCTCCTCGGTCACGCCCAACTCGACCCCCGTACGGCGGAGTTGCTGCACACCGGATTCCTCGACGAGCTCCGGGCCCGCGACATCGCGCACACCCGGGCCGCCCTGGGCGTCTCCGAGGACGAGGCCGCGGTACTCCTCGACGCGCTGCTCGCCCCGCTCTACCACCGCGCCCTGGTGCTGCGCCGCCCGCTCGACACCGCGTTCGTCGACGAGCTGCTCGACCAGCACCTCCCGCGCTGAGCGTTCCCGCTCCCGCGGTGCCGGACCGCCACGCGCGGCATCCTTCTCACTCAACTCCCTTTCAACCGGCCCGTGTCCACCTCCGGGCCCGCAGGAGTCATCATGTTCAAACGCCCCCGGCCGACCTACGACGTCACGGTCGGCGCGGTCACCCCGCTGACCTCCACCCTCCTCCGGATCACCTTCACCGGCCCCGACCTCGCCGGCCTGGTCATCGAACACCCCACCCAGTGGGTCAAGTTGGCCATCCCCGAGGGAGCGTCCCGGGCCTACACCATCCGCCACCACCGCCCCGCCGACCACGAGACCGACATCGACATCGTCCTGCACGGCAACGGCCCGCTCGCCCGCTGGGCGGCCACCGCCCGCCCCGGCGACCGCGCCCGCCTCGCCGGACCGCGCGGACGCCACCCCGACTTCGACGGCGCAGCGCACGTCCTCCTCGCCGCCGACGAGAGCGCCCTCCCCGCCGCGCTCACCATCCTCGAACAGCTCAGGCCGGACGTGGAGGTGTCCGCGTACTTCGAGATCGCCACAGCCGACGACACCCTGCCGCTCCCCGACCGCCCCGGCATCACCGCCACCTGGCTCCCGCGCAGCACCGGCCCCGGCACCTACGGTCACCCCAAGGGCTGTCTGCTCACGGAGACGTTGCTCGCCACCGACATCCCGCCCGGGACCATCGCGTGGCTCGCCGGCGAGTCCACGGGCATCGCCACCGTCCGGCGCCACCTGCTCACCGACTGGTCCCTCCCCCGCGACCACGTCCACGCCAAGGGCTACTGGAAGCACGGCGAGGCGGACCACAAGGGCTGAGACGAGGTGTCGCGGCCCGGTCGGCGGCCGGCGCCGCGGCACGCCCCGCAAGCAAAGAGACGCGAAGGCCGGCCGGGGGCGGCAACGCCCCCGGCCGGTGAGTACGCGACCGGCCGGCGAGCCAGGTCTCGACCGATCCCGGGTCGCCGGAGTCGAGCCGCGTCCCCGTCCGCACGCCGCGCTCCGCAGCCGCCCGCGCCCGCCATGGCCCGCGGGCGGACTCCGGCCCAGGGTCCCTGCCACCGTGGCGGACGAGGTGCGACCCTCGGCGGCCGGCGATGGCCCACGGGTCGTGGCGGGCGCGGGAAAACGCGCGTGCCGGCGGTCCGTCGAAGACCTATCGTGGGGCCGTGTGCATCCGACCCCAGACCACCCGCAGGCACTTCGTCTGCCTGCCCTGCCGCGTTTCGGTGAAGCGGCGGCCCGTGCCGGGGCGCAGCCTGTGCCCGCACTGCCAGGGCGAGTTGACCGACGCGGGGCAGGATCTCGCCGTGCCGAAGCGCCGGGACGACGCGGGGTGGCGGGCGCTGTCGGCCGTGCTCGCCGCCGGGGTGACGTTCCACTCCCGGTGCTGCGACGGGCCCGGCTGGCGGCCGCGGACGCCCCGCGAGGTACGGGAGCGGCTGGCGCTGGTACGGCGGGGCGGCGTCCGGGGCGTCCCGGTGGCGGAGGCGATCACCACCCGCGATCTGGACGAACTCAGTGCGCGGAGCCGGGCGCAGGGGCCAGGCCGGTGCAACCCCGCAGGCCGTCGCGCCGCTTGAGGGCGGCCTCGGCGGCGGCGCCGGTCTGCGGGACGGGCACGCCCTGGCCGTCGACGGTCGCGGGGGTGAAGGTCTCGTCGGTGACCTTGCCGGCCGGGCCGATGGTCAGCGTGGTGACGCCGGTCTCGTTGGAGAAGGCGTAGTTGGACGTGCCGTACCAGAGGAAGTTGCCGAAGCCGTAGCCGACATAGGTGTTGCCGAGCATGCCCGCGCCGAGCATGGTGTGCGCGTGCGTGCCGACCACCGCCGTGGCGCCGGCCGCCGCGAGCTTCTTGGCGATGGTGGTCTGGGGGCCGGTGGGGCAGGCCTTGCCCTCGTCGCCCCAGTGCAGGTACACGAGGACGACGGGGGCCTGCTGCTTCGCCGCTTCCACCGCCTTGACCAGGGCGACGGCGTCCAGCGCCGAGGCGATGCCCGGCTTGTTGGCGCCGGCCCGCCACTTCTGGTTGGTGATGTCCTCGACCTGGCTGGCCGCGACCACCGCGACCTTCACCCCGCGCACGGTGGTGACGTACGGCGCGTACGCCTCCTTGGCGTTGCGGCCGACGCCGACGACCGGGATCGGTGAGGACTCCTTGGCGGCGAGGGTGTCGGCGAGGCCGTCCGCGCCGAAGTCGACGGCGTGGTTGTTGGCCATCGAGACGACGTCGACGCCGGAGTCCTTGAGCGCGGTGAGCGCCTTGGGCGAGGTGCGGAAGGTGTAGGTCTTCGGCTCGGGGGCGCCGCGGTCGGTGATCGCGGTCTCCAGGTTGAGCACGGCGAGGTCGGCGTCGGAGATGGTCGTGGAGATCGGGCCGAGGGGCAGTTCGGGGGCCTTGACCGCGAGCCGGGACTCCGTCCGGCCCTCGAAGTGGACGTCGCCGGCGAAGGCGACCGTGATGCTGCCGTCGGGGCGGGGCGCCGCGGGGCTGCCGGCGGGCGCGGTGCCGGCGGCACTCGCCGTGGCGGACCCGCCGGCCGCGGGCGGGGCGGCGTCGGCGGCCTTGGCCGGGGCCGGGTCCGGGTCGTCCGGCCCGCAGGCGGCCAGGGGTATCAACCCGAGCAGCAGTGCGACGGCGGCCGCGACACGGCGCATATGAGATCCCCCCGGGGTCGGTCCAAGAGCGGTCAGCCTACGCCACTCCCCCGCGCGGCCTTCGCCCTGCCTCCACACCGTGTTCGCCATCGTTCGGCGGCGTCCGGACCCGGGCCCGACCAGCCGGGTGCCGCCCGGGCGGGCCTTGATCCGACATGATGATCCGACGTGCCGATCGCGGCGGCCGGCACGGCGGTTGACGGCCGGCCGCTGACAGAATTCAACTGACAGACAACAGAGGACAGATAACAGAAGACGGATGACAGATAACAGATGACAGATTCTGTCAGCCCAACCCCGGGCACCCCCACCGACCCCACGGACGACTTCACCCCCACCCAGCGCGCCCGCGGCCGCGCGCTGCGCCGGTCCCAGCTGCCCTGGGCACTCGGCGGCCGGCTGGCCGGCCTGGCGCTGACCCTGATCCTCGGACTGACGCCCGCCGGAGCCGGCCTGGTCTCGGGCGTGGGCGACTGGTTCGGCGGCTCGTGGACGGCGGAGGTGCTGGCCGGAGCGGCCGCACTCGTCGTCCTCGGGCAGGCCGTGCAGCTGCCGTTCGGCGCAGGCGTGCGCACGGTGCGGATCCGGTACGGCCTGGTCACCCAGGGCTGGGGCGGCTGGGCCGTGGACGCACTGCGCGGGCTGGCGCTCGCCCTGACACTGACCCTTCCGGTCGCGCTGGGCCTGTTCGCCCTCACCGGCCGGTCACCGGAGTACTGGTGGATCCCCGCGGCGGGCGCGGCGGCGCTGCTCACGGCGGCGCTCTCGTTCCTCTACCCGCTGCTGGTCGAGCCGGTCTTCAACCGCTTCACGCCGATGCCGCCGGGCCCGCTGCGCAGCGCGCTGCTCGGGCTCGCCGAGCAGGACGGCATCCGGGTGCGGGACGTCCTGGTGGCGGACGCGTCGCGGCGGACGACGGCACTGAACGCCTACGTGTCCGGCCTGGGCGCGACCCGCCGGATCGTCGTGTACGACACGCTGCTGTCCACCGCCGAACCGCGCGAGGTGGAGTTGGTGGTGGCGCACGAGCTGGGGCACGTCAAGCACCGGGACGTGCTGACCGGCACGGTGCTGGGCGCCGTGGGGGCGGCCGTGGTGGTGGCCCTGCTCGGCGGCCTGTCAGGCTGGGCCCCGCTGCTGTCGGCGGCCGGGGTGCCGGACGTGTCCGATCCGCGCGCGCTGCCGATGCTCGCCGCGTGCGCGGCGCTGCTGGGCGCCCTGTCGGGCCCGGCCCAGTGCGCGGTGAGCCGCCACGTCGAGGTCCGGGCGGACCGGCACGCCCTCGAACTCACATCGGACGCCGAGCAGTTCATCGCGATGCAGCGCAGACTGGCACTGGTCAACGTGTCGGACGTCGACCCGCCGCGGGTGCTTGAGCTACTGTTCGCCACTCACCCGAGCGCGACCCGCCGGATCGCGGCCGCCCGCGCCTGGGCCGCGGCATCGGCGCACAACGCAGCGGCCGCCGACTGAACGGCACCGCCGAACCCCGAAGAATCGTTGTATAGTGCAACAAAATTTCCCGAGGAGGTAGGCCCGCCGTGCCCGGCCGCGAGACGTCGATCGACACCATCCAGCGCGAGCTGACCGCCTTCGCCCGGCGTGCCCGCCACAAGGCCAGCCAGCTCCACCCGGACCTCTCCCTGGTCACCTACAGCATCCTCGACCTGATCAACGAGCGCGGCGGCTGCCGGGCCGCCGACGTCGCCATGCACTTCATGCTGGACAAGTCCACCGTCAGCCGCCAGGTCACCGCGCTGGAGAAGCTCGGCCTGCTGCGCCGCGAGACCGACCCGGACGACCAGCGCGGCCAGATCCTGCGCGCCACCGAGGCCGGCCTGACCCTGCTGCGCGAGGCCAACGAGCAGCGCCGGGCGTCCTTCGCCGCCCGCTTCACCGACTGGTCGGACCAGGACGTCGCCCGCTTCGCCGACTACCTGGCCCGCTACGGCGCCGAGGACTGACACCCACGGGCCCGGGGCGCCCCGGGCCGCGGGCGGGCGGCGGCCGACGTGCGGCCCACCGCCCGAACGGTGTACAGAGGAGAGGTGCCACATCGGCAGCGTCCTCGTGACCGCCGCCGGCCGCGGCGGCCCGGCCGCCACGCGCTGACGGTACTGCCGCTCGCACTGATCGCGGCGATCACCGTCGTCGACGTCCTCGCTCCGCCCGATATCCACCTGGGCCCGCTGCTGATCGTCGCCCCCGCGATCACCGCCTCCTTCGCCGGCGCCCGGGCCACCACCGCCGTCGCCCTGCTCTCGCTCGCCGCGCTCACCGTGATCGGCCTCCTCCGCGACGGCCTCACCACCGCCAACCACGAGACCCAGCTCGGCGCGCTGCTCGCCGTCTCGGCCCTGATCGTCGTCCTGCGGGTGCTGCGCGACCGGCACGAACGGGAGCTGGCGCAGGTCCGCTCGGTCTCCGAGGCGGCCCAGCGCGTCCTGCTGCGCCCGCTGCCCGACCGGATCGGGCCGCTCCACCTCGCCTCCGTCTACCTGGCCGCCGAGGCCGAGGCGCAGGTCGGCGGGGACCTCTACGCGGCGGCCCGCACCGCCACCGGCACCCGGCTGCTGGTCGGCGACGTCCGCGGCAAGGGCCTCTCCTCGCTGGGCGACGCGGCCCTGCTGCTGGGCGCGTTCCGCGCCGCCGCCCACCTCCACGCCGACCTTCCGGAGCTCGCCGGGTACCTGGACGGCAGCGTCTGCTGGGACCTCGCCCAGCTCGCCGAGCAGAGCCGGCTGCGCCGGGCCGGGCCGCCCGCACTGGGCGGGGCGGACGGCACCGGCGCCGACCCGGGCGCGGACGACAGCGGCGAGTCGTTCATCACCGCCGTCATCCTGGACATCCCGGACGACGGCCGGACACTGCGCCTGATCGACTGCGGCCACCCGCCCCCGCTGCTGCTGCACGCCGGCACCACCACCGCGCTCAACGCCCGCCGCCCCGCGCCCCCGCTCGGGCTCGGCGAGCTGGCCCCGACCGCGTACGAGGTGGAGGTGTTCCCGTTCCTGCCGGGCGACCGGCTGCTGATCTACACCGACGGCGTGATCGAGGCCCGGGACAGCGAGCGGCGCTTCTACCCGCTCGCCGAGCGCGTCGCCGCGTGGCACACCGAAAGTCCGGCCGCGCTGCTGCAACACCTCCGGCACGACCTGCTCGCCCACGTCGGCGGCCGGCTGGACGACGACGCGGCGATCGTCGTGGTCGAACGGCTCACCTGAACCGTCCCCGCCGGAGCCGGCCGCTCAGGGCTTGTAGGGCAGCTGCGGCACGTCGAAGCAGGTGGTGGTCATCGACGCCACCTGGGTGACCCAGCCGCCCCGGCCGCCCTCGGCGGCGTCCTGCCAGCGGGCGGCGTTGAGGCAGGCCCGGGTCGGACCGGACGGCGGCGGCTCCGGCACGAAGGAGGCGGGCAGGATCAGCCCGTGCGCGTCGTACGGCTCGGTGCGGTCCATGAACCGCCCGACGCAGGCCCGGGTGAGGTCCGCGCCGCAGGAGTCCATCGCGTCGGTGAGCCACTGCGCGCCCGCCCAGCCCTCCAGCTCCCAGGCCGAGAGCAGCGGCTCGCGGTCGGGGTAGTAGCGGGCCATCGCGGTGCGGAACTCCTGCACCGCCGGGTACTGCACGTCCTCGTAGTTGAGGCTGGACGAGGTCGCCCAGAGCACGTTGCGGCAGTTCGGCGAGGCCTGGTAGTCGGTTCGGACGGTCTCGGACCAGTTCTGCACGTTGGTCACCTTCGCCGTGACCTTCACCCCGCCGTCGTCCAGCGCCCGGCAGAGCGCCGCGTTGCCCCGGGTGTCCATGGCGTCGAACAGCAGCTGGGAGCCGTCGGCCCGGACGGCGGCGGCCACCGCCTGGAAGTTCGGCAGCGCGAAGTCGACCGTCTGGACCAGCACCCGGTAGCCCTCCGCCTCCAGACCGGCCTTCAGCTGGGCGGCGTAGCGGGCCGAGTCGGCCTGGTTGTAGGCGACCACGGCCGCACTGCGGGCGCCCAGCCGTTCCTTGAAGAAACGGAACACCTCGGTGCTCTGGTAGAGCGTCCCGTTCCAGCCGACGGCGTTCCCGTCGCGCGGCGCGCTGCTGCCGTAGATGCCGTACAGGTGCGGCCAGCGCTCGTACGCGGTGCCGATCGGCTGGCTGCCGACGTCCGGCACGCCCTTCTCGCTCACGTACGGGGCGCCGGCGTAGTCCAGCACGCTGCCCGCGACGAACGCGAAGACGTGCTCCTGGTCGATCAGGCGGTGCACGCAGTCCTGGTTGCCGATGCCGCTGCCGCCGTCGTCGCAGGTGACCGCCTTGACGGTGCGCCCGTGCAGGCCGCCGCGGTCGTTGAGCGCCTGGACGAAGGCCAGCGCGCCGTAGCGGGGGCCGCTGAACACCTCGCTGCCGACCGGGCTGGTCAGCGAGGTGACGATGCCGACCCGGATCTCGGTGGGGGTGACGCCGGTGTCGGAGGCGGGGTTGCCGCCGCCCGGGGTGCCGCCCGTCGTGCCGCCCGCCCCCGGTGTGGGGCGGTGGCCGAAGGCGCTGTCCGGCAACCGGGTGCCGCAGGCGCCCGCGCCGACACCGGTGAGCAGCAGGACGAGCAGCAGGGCGAGCAGCGGGACGGTCCGCCGGCGGGCGCGCCGGGGCGGCCGCCGGGGCACCCGGCCAACGGAGCAAGTTGTGCCCCCCCGCGGCCCGGCG
>NZ_JBEYVJ010000095.1:0-25299 GCF_040643935.1 Kitasatospora sp. NPDC047058
TTCTCAAGGAACGGACACTTCCTTCGGACCGCCTTCCAGCGGGCCCTCCGGGCGCTTCGTTCTTTCGTGTTTCCAGCTTATCAGATGTTTTCCGCTCCGTTTTCCGGAGTTTCATTCTTCCGATTTGCTTCGGCCTTTCGGCGCTCCCGAACTCTATCAGAGTTTCTCGGGCCGTTTTCCCGCTCCATTCTCGAATTTCGTTCGAGAACTTCCGCTGGGGGCCGTCCCGTGGGGCAACCCGGAGAACATTACGCACCGGGCTGCCCCACGTCAAACCGACCGGAGGACGGCTCAGACCTCGACCACGACCGGCAGGATCATCGGGCGCCGGCGGTAGTTGTCCGCCACCCACTTGCCGATGGTGCGGCGGACCAGCTGCTGGACCTGGCGGACCTCCAGGACGCCGTCACCGGCCGAGCGGTCCAGCGCCTCCTGCAGCTTGGCGGCCACCGGGACGAACGCGTTGTCGTCGATGCCGGAGCCGCGGGCCTGGATGGTCGGACCGCCCACGATCTTGCCGTTGGTGGAGTCGACCACGACGAAGACCGAGATGAAGCCCTCCTCGCCCAGGATCCTGCGGTCCTTGAGCGAGGCCTCGGTGATGTCGCCGACCGACGAGCCGTCGACGTAGACGTAGCCGGCCTGCACCTTGCCGACGATCCGCGCGACGCCCTTCTCCAGGTCGACGCAGACGCCGTCTTCGGCGATGACCGTGCGGTTCTTCGGCACGCCGGTGGCGATGCCCAGGTCGGCGGCGGCCCGCAGGTGGCGCCACTCGCCGTGGACCGGCATCAGGTTGCGCGGCTTGCAGATGTTGAAGAAGTAGAGCAGCTCACCGGCCGAGGCGTGGCCGGAGACGTGCACCTTGGCGTTGCCCTTGTGCACGACCTTGGCGCCCCAGCGGGTCAGGCCGTTGATCACCCGGTAGACGGCGTTCTCGTTGCCCGGGATGAGCGACGAGGCCAGCACGACGGTGTCGCCCTCGACGATGCGGATCTGGTGGTCGCGGTTGGCCATCCGGGACAGCGCGGCCATCGGCTCGCCCTGCGAACCGGTGCAGATCAGCACGACCTCCTTGTCCGGCAGGTCGTCCAGCTGCTTGACGTCCACGACCATGTTGCCGGGGACCTTCAGGTAGCCGAGGTCGCGGGCGATGCCCATGTTGCGGACCATCGAGCGGCCGACGAAGGCGACCTTGCGCTTGTACTCGTGCGCGGCGTCCAGCACCTGCTGGATGCGGTGCACGTGGCTGGCGAAGGAGGCGACGATGATGCGCTTGTCGGCGTTCGCGAAGACGTTGCGCAGCGCGGCCGAGATGTCCCGCTCGTGCGGGATGAAGCCGGGGACCTCGGCGTTGGTGGAGTCCACCAGCAGCAGGTCCATGCCCTCCTCGGCCAGCTTGGCGAAGGTCGGCAGGTCGGTGAGGCGGCCGTCGAGCGGCAGCTGGTCCATCTTGAAGTCGCCGGTGGCGACGACCATGCCGGCGGGCGTGCGCACGGCGACGGCCAGCGCGTCCGGGATGGAGTGGTTGACCGCGATGAACTGGCAGTCGAAGGGACCGATCCGCTCCCGGTCGCCCTCCGCGACCTCCAGCACGTACGGCCGGATCCGGTGCTCGGCGAGCTTGGCCTCGATCAGGGCGAGGGTGAGCTTCGAGCCGATCAGCGGGATGTCCGGGTTCTCCCGGAGCAGGAACGGGACGGCACCGATGTGGTCCTCGTGCCCGTGGGTCAGGACGATGCCGTCGATCTTGTCGAGGCGGTCCCGGATGTAACTGAAGTCCGGCAGGATCAGGTCCACACCGGGCTGCTCGTCCTCGGGGAAGAGGACACCGCAGTCGACGATGAGAATGCGGTCCCCGTATTCGAAGACCGTCATGTTGCGGCCGATCTCGCCGAGGCCGCCGAGCGGAGTGATGCGGAGGGCGCCCTCCTTCAGGGCCGGAGGCGCGCCGAGTTCGGGATGCGGGTGGCTCAAAAGACTCTCCTCACGACGCACGCCACATGCCCGGGGTCCTCCCCCAAGAGACATATGGCGTGCGTACTCAGTGTCGGTTTCCTACTGGGTCGGTGCTCTCGCGCCTTCGTCCGGTCCAGCGGCAGACCTCGGGAGAGGTCTGGCGAGCCGGGGCGCGCACGTCTGTGTCTGCTACAGGTGTACCCCGCCGGCGGCGAGATCCTTCTTCAATTGCGCGATCTCCTCGGGAGTCGCGCCGACCAGCGGCAGTCGGAGGGGGCCGGCCGGCAGGCCCTGGAGCTCCAGCGCGGCCTTGGTGAGGATGACACCCTGCGTGCGGAACATACCGCTGAAGACGGGCAGCAGGCCCTGGTGGATCGCCGTGGCCTTGGCCACATCGCCGGCCAGGTAGGCCTCGACCATGCTGCGCAGCTCGCCGGCGACCACGTGGCCGACCACGCTGACCACGCCGACGGCTCCGACGGACAGCAGCGGCAGGTTGAGGATGTCGTCCCCGGAGTACCAGGCCAGGCCCGAGCGGGCGATCGCCCAGGCGGCGGCGCCGACGTCGCCCTTGGCGTCCTTGTTGGCGACGATCCGCGGGTGCTCGCCGAGCCGGACCAACGTCTCGTGGCTCAGCGCGACGCCGCTGCGGCCGGGGATGTCGTAGAGCATGACCGGCAGGCCGGTCGCGTCGGCGATGTGCGTGGTGTGCCGGTACAGGCCCTCCTGCGGGGGCTTGCTGTAGTACGGCGTGACGACCAGCAGGCCCTGCGCGCCGGCGGCCTCGGCCTGCCGGGCCAGCTCGGCGCTGTGGTGCGTGTCGTTGGTGCCGACGCCCGCCACCACGTGGGCGCGGTCCCCCACCGCCTCCACTACGGCGCGGACGAGCTCGGCCTTCTCGGCGTCGCTGGTGGTCGGGGACTCGCCGGTGGTGCCGTTGACGACGAGGCCGTCGTTGCCGGAATCGACGAGGTGCGCGGCGAGGCGCTGGGCGCCGTCGAGGTCGAGCCCGCCGTCTGCGGTGAACGGCGTCACCATCGCGGTCAGGACCCGGCCGAAGGGCGTCTGGGGGGTGGAGGTCGGAGCCATGCGTCCAAAGCTACTCGTAGGCGGTGGGGCGGTACCCAGGCCGGTCCAGGGTTCGGACAGGTGCAGCGCGGAAGTGCGACGCTCGGAGCGGCGGAAACATGGGATTCCGGTGCTGCATGCTCGGGGGTTCAAGCAGCACCGGAATCCGTGTCACGAGCGTAGGGAGCGGCCAGAAAAGCCGCAATCCAGACATGCCAGACACTCTGCCCGTATGCCCGTCACCCCAGGTCAGGGGGCCACTCGACCGTGTTTGCCGAAGGCCGCACGGGTGAGCGGCCCGGGCCGCGGCCGTCCCGGTCCCGCGCTGCGGGAAGGACGGCACGACGGCCCGGTCAGGTGGTGCTCGCCGCCGGCCCGGCGGTGCCGGTGCCGGCGCCGCCGTGCAGCCGGATCGCGTGCTGCATGGTCCTGCGGGCCCGCGGGGTGTCACCGGCGTCGGCGTACGCCACGGCGAGCCGGAAGAAGACCCGCCAGTCGCCGGGTGCGGCCTCGGCCTCGGCCTTGCGGCGGGCGAACACCGCGTCGGCCGACGCCCGGTCGATCCGCCCGCCAGCGGTGCGCTCCAGCTCGTCCACCGGCAGGCCGCCCTCGGCCTCCAGCTCGCGGGCGAGCCGCTCGCTGGCCCGGCCGAAGCGGACCGTCTGGCGCAGGAACCAGACGCCGATCAGCGGGATGACGAAGGCACAGAGCCCCATGCCGATGCCGAGCGGCTTGCCGGTGGCGATCAGCTGGACGCCCTCGCCCATGCAGACCAGGGCGACCAGCAGCAGGACGGCGGAGAGGGCGAAGAAACCGGTACGAGACGTCACGCCGGGCTCACAGGTCCAGGAAGTGTTCGAGGCCGAAGGTGAGACCGGGGGTCTCCACGACCTTGCGCACGCCGAGCAGGATGCCCGGCATGAAGCTGCTGTGGTGCAGCGAGTCGTGCCGGATGGTGAGGGTCTCGCCGGTGTCGCCGAACATCACCTGCTGGTGCGCGAGCAGGCCGCGCAGCCGGACGGCGTGCACCGGAACCCCGTCCACGTCGGCCCCGCGGGCGCCGGGCAGGCTGTGCGTGGTCGGGTCCTGCTGCGGCGGGCGGCCGGCCTCGGCACGGGCCGCGGCGATCAGCTGCGCGGTGCGGGTGGCGGTGCCGCTGGGCGCGTCGGCCTTGCGGTCGTGGTGCAGCTCGACCACCTCGACCGACTCGAAGTACCTCGCGGCGACCTGGGAGAACTTCATGCCGAGGATGGCGCCGATGGAGAAGTTCGGCGCGATCAGCAGGCCGAGCTCCGGGGCCCGGTCGAGCAGGCCGCGCACGGTGGCGAGCCGCTCGTCCGTCCAGCCGGTGGTGCCGGTGACCACGTGGATGCCCCGGTTCAGGCAGTGGTCGAGGTTGGCCATCACCGAGTCGGGGTGGGTCAGCTCGACGGCGACCTGGGCCCCGGCCGCGGTGAGCTCCTCCAGCTCGGAGCCGCGGCCGAGCGTGGCGACCAGTTCCAGGTCCGGGGCGGCCTCGACGGCCTTGACCGCCTCGGAGCCGATCCGCCCCTTGGCGCCGATCACGGCGACGCGCAGCGTCATAGCGAAAAGTCCCTTCAGACCAGCAGGTCGGCGAGCCTGGCGGCCCGCTTGTCGTTGACCGGACCGATCAGCGCCAGCGACGGCCGGTACGCGCCCAGCACATCACGGGCCACCGCGTGGACGTCGTCCAGGGTCACGGCCGCTATCTTCGCCAGCATGTCGTCCACCGAGAGGTGGTGGCCGTAGCTCAGCTCGGCCTTGCCGATCCGGTTCATCAGCGAGCCGGTGTCCTCCATGCCGAGCACGGTGGAGCCGGAGATCTGGCCGATCGCCCGCTGCAGCTCCTCCTCGGTGATGCCGTCGGCGACCACCTTGGCGAGCTCCTCGCGGCAGATCCGCAGGACCTCCTCGACCCGCTTGGGCTGGCAGCCGGCGTAGATGCCGAACAGGCCGCTGTCCGCGTACGACGAGGAGTACGAGTAGACCGAGTAGGCCAGGCCGCGCTTCTCCCGGACCTCCTGGAACAGCCGGGAGCTCATCCCGCCGCCGAGGGCCGCGTTGAGCACGCCCATCGCCCAGCGGCGCTCGTCGTGCCGGGGCACGCCGGGCACGCCCAGCACCAGGTGGGCCTGCTCGGTGCCGCGGTTGAGCACCTCGACCCTGCCGGCCGTGCGCAGCGCCTTGACGCCGCGCCGGGCCTCGGCGGGACCGGCCTCGGACTTGGCCAGCAGCGGTGCGAAGGCCCGCTGGACCTGCTGGACGACCTTGCGGTGGTCCAGGTTGCCCGCCGCGGCGACCACCAGGTGCTCGGGCTTGTAGCGGCGGTGGAAGAAGCCGGCGATCTGGTCCCGGGTGAGGGCCTGGACGGTCTCCTGGGTGCCGAGGATCGGGCGGCCGAGCGGGCCGCTGCCGTAGATCACCTTGGCGAAGAGGTCGTGGACCACGTCACCCGGGTCGTCCTCGGCCATCGCCATCTCCTCCAGGATGACGCCGCGCTCGGCCTCGACGTCCTCCGGGCGGATCAGCGAGCCGGTGAGCATGTCGCAGACCACGTCGATGGCCAGCGGCAGGTCGGTGTCCAGCACCCGCGCGTAGTAGCAGGTGTTCTCCTTCGCGGTGAAGGCGTTCATCTCGCCGCCGACCGCGTCCAGGGCGGCCGAGATGTCCAGCGCGCTGCGCCGCTCGGTGCCCTTGAAGAGGAGGTGCTCCAGGTAGTGGGTGGCTCCGTTGAGCTGCGGGGTCTCGTCCCGCGAGCCGACGCCGACCCAGATGCCGAAGGTCGCGGAGCGCACCGTCGGAAGGGTCTCGGTGACGACCCGCAGGCCGCCGGGGAGGACGGTGCGGCGCACGGTGCCGGCGCCGTCCACGCCCTTCAGCAGGGTCCGGGTGGTGCCGGGGCGCTGCTTCGCCGCCGAGGCCTGGGCCACGGGGGTACCTCCGTAGAAAGCATGGGGGAACAACGGGGTGCGGCCCGCACGCCGACGGGGGCGTGCGGGCCGCGACCGCGTTCAACTAATGGGCTGGCCGGGGGCGCTTCACTCGGAAGCGGCCTCGCCGCCCTCCTCGCCCTCGATCACGGGGATCAGGGAGAGCTTGCCGCGCGGGTCGATCTCGGCGATCTCGACCTGAACCTTGGCACCGACGCCGAGCACGTCCTCGACGTTCTCGACGCGCTTGCCGCCGGCCAGCTTGCGGATCTGCGAGATGTGCAGCAGGCCGTCCTTGCCCGGCATGAGCGAGACGAACGCGCCGAACGTCGTGGTCTTGACCACGGTGCCCAGGTAGCGCTCGCCGACCTCCGGCATGGTCGGGTTGGCGATCTGGTTGATCGTCGTACGGGCAGCCTCCGCCGAGGGGCCGTCGACCGCACCGATGTAGATGGTGCCGTCGTCCTCGATGGTGATGTCCGCGCCGGTGTCCTCCTGGATCTGGTTGATCATCTTGCCCTTGGGGCCGATGACCTCACCGATCTTGTCCACCGGGATCTTGATGGTGATGATGCGCGGCGCGTTCGGCGACATCTCGTCGGGCGCGTCGATGGCCTCGTTCATCACGTCGAGGATGTGCATGCGGGCGTCGCGGGCCTGCTTCAGCGCGGCGGCCAGGACCGACGCCGGGATGCCGTTGAGCTTGGTGTCCAGCTGCAGGGCGGTGATGAAGTTGCGGGTACCGGCGACCTTGAAGTCCATGTCGCCGTACGCGTCCTCGGCACCCAGGATGTCGGTCAGCGCGACGTAGTGGGTCTCGCCGTCGATCTCCTGCGAGATCAGGCCCATGGCGATGCCGGCGACGGCGGCCTTCAGCGGCACACCGGCGTTCAGCAGCGACATGGTGGAGGCGCAGACCGAGCCCATCGAGGTGGAGCCGTTGGAGCCGAGCGCCTCGGAGACCTGGCGGATCGCGTAGGGGAACTCTTCGCGGGTCGGCAGCACGGGCAGGATCGCCCGCTCGGCCAGCGCGCCGTGGCCGATCTCGCGGCGCTTGGGCGAGCCCACGCGGCCGGTCTCGCCGACCGAGTACGGCGGGAAGTTGTAGTTGTGCATGTAGCGGCGACGCGTCTCCGGGGAGAGCGTGTCGAGCTGCTGCTCCATGCGCAGCATGTTCAGCGTGGTGACACCCAGGATCTGGGTCTCGCCGCGCTCGAACAGGGCCGAGCCGTGGACGCGCGGGATGGCCTCGACCTCGGCGGCCAGGGTGCGGATGTCGGTGACGCCGCGGCCGTCGATGCGGACCTTGTCCTTGATGACGCGCTCGCGGACGATCTTCTTGGTCAGCGCGTTGTAGGCGGCGCTGATCTCCTTCTCGCGGCCCTCGAACTCCGGCAGGAGCTTCTCGGCGGCCAGCGCCTTGACGCGGTCCAGCTCGTTGTTGCGCTCCTGCTTGCCCGGGATGGTGAGGGCCTGGGCCAGCTCGTCCTTGACGGCGGCGGTCAGCGCGGCCAGGACGTCGTCCTGGTAGTCCAGGAAGACCGGGAACTCGCCGGTCGGCTTGGCGGCCTGGGCGGCCAGCTGCGACTGGGCGGCGCAGAGCACCTTGATGAACGGCTTGGCGGCGTCCAGACCGGCGGCGACGATGTCCTCGGTCGGGGCGTCGGCGCCGTCGGCGACCAGCTTGATGGTCTTGTCGGTGGCCTCGGCCTCGACCATCATGATCGCGACGTCGCCGTCCGGCAGGACGCGACCGGCGACGACCATGTCGAAGACGGCCGACTCCAGCTCGCTGTGGGTCGGGAAGGCCACCCACTGGCCCTTGATCAGCGCGACGCGGACGCCGCCGATCGGGCCGGAGAACGGCAGGCCGGCCAGCTGGGTGGAGGCGGAGGCCGCGTTGATGGCCACCACGTCGTACAGGTGGTCCGGGTTGAGCGCCATCACGGTGACGACGACCTGGACCTCGTTGCGCAGGCCCTTGACGAAGGACGGGCGCAGCGGGCGGTCGATGAGGCGGCAGGTGAGGATCGCGTCCTCGGAGGGCCGGCCCTCGCGACGGAAGAACGAGCCGGGGATGCGGCCCGCGGCGTACATCCGCTCCTCGACGTCCACGGTCAGCGGGAAGAAGTCGAAGTGCTCCTTCGGCTGCTTGGAGGCGCTGGTGGCCGACAGCACCATGGTGTCGTCGTCCAGGTAGGCCACGGCGGAGCCGCCGGCCTGACGGGCCAGGCGGCCCGTCTCGAAGCGGATGGTACGGGTGCCGAAGGAACCGTTGTCGATCACGGCCTCGGCGTAGAACACGTTCTCTTCCACCTGGAAGATCTCCTCTTTCGTACGTCTCCGGGAGAGCGTCCCCGCGCATCGCCTGCCGGTTGGCCCTGGGTCCTCCTGCTCGGAGGGAGGCAGTCGGGCCGGTCTTCGATCGAAGCCTCCGGTGCACCCCGCTCGGTCTGCGGGGCTTCCGGCGGCCACTACCGAGGACCGGCGCCTCTCGGCTGCCGGGCCTGGACGGGCGGTCCGCGTCTGGACGCTCTCTCGGATGCGGGCGGCTTCCGTTTGAAGCCTTCGTCCCGCGGGGGTTGGGGTCTTTCCGCCTGGGTGGCGCGTGTCGCGCCATCACCGGCATGCCCACAACCCTACGGTGCAATCCTCGGCCACCTGGGGAGGTGCGCGCGAGTTGTTATGCGCGGTCGTCGGTCCGCGCCGCCGCGGGCACCGGCCGCGGCATACGCGCGAGGGGCGGCTCCCCGGTGTGGGGAGCCGCCCCGAGCGGCGGTCTTAGCGGGCGCCGCCGGCGGCACCGCGGCGGATGCCCAGGCGGTCGACGAGCGTACGGAAGCGCTCGATGTCCTTCTTGGCCAGGTACTGCAGCAGGCGGCGACGCTGGCCGACCAGGATCAGCAGGCCACGACGCGAGTGGTGGTCGTGCTTGTGGGTCTTCAGGTGCTCGGTCAGGTCCGAGATGCGGCGGGAGAGCATGGCCACCTGGACCTCGGGGGAGCCGGTGTCGCCCTCCTTCTGGCCGAACTCGGCGATGATCTGCTTCTTGACGTCAGAGGCGAGAGCCACTGCAACTCCTTCGAGGTGATACCGAGCGGTCCTGGTCTACGGCACAGGACTCGGTGAGAACTCGGTGTCGTGACTGAGCGCGGCCTGCGGTCGACAACCCACTGGGCGGACACACTGGTGCACTCGGAAGGCAAGCGTACCAGTGTCGCCCGTCGGCCCTCCGCCCGCGGTCCGCCGGCCGGTCCGCGGGGCCGGGTCAGCCGGTGACGCCGCGGACCAGGCGGTAGATCTCGAGCACGCCCAGCGCCAGCGGGACCAGCGCCATCAGGGTGAGGCTGTCGACCAGGTCCAGGATGCGCCCCCAGAACGGGGAGACGCCGAGCCTGGGCACCACCAGGGCGATGGCGGTGAGGATCGCGGCGCCGAAGGCGATCGACGCGGCCAGCCAGATGGTGCGCAGGTCGATGTCGGTGGATCCGGCGGACTTGAGGATGAACAGCGGGGTGTGCAGCGAGAGGCCGACGATCAGCAGCGACAGGCCGACCAGGCCCGCGATGGTGAGGCTGAAGACCTGCGCGGTGTAGCGGAACAGCCGGGCGCGCAGCATGGTGGCGATGCCGAGCAGCAGCGCGAGCAGCTCGGGGAAGAGCTGGTCGGTGAAGCCGAGCACGGCGCAGGCGCCGACGATCACCGCGGCGCAGCCGCCGACCAGGCCGACCAGCACCTCGTGGCCGCGGCGGGCCTGGTGCGCGATCCGCTCGTACTGGACGGCCTCGGCGCGACCGGCCTCCTCGTCGTAGTCGCGGCTGCGGGTGCGGGTCTGGCCGGGGGCGCTGAAGCCGACGGGCAGCCGGGCGAAGCGGGCGGAGAGACCGGGCAGGAAGCCGATCACGGCGACGGCGGCGACGCCGGTGACGGCGGCGATGTGGTTGGCCGGGGTGCCGGGCAGCAGCACGGCGGCGAAGGTGGCGAGCGCGCCGGCGGCGGCCAGGAAGGCCGCGGCGACGAACAGCGAGTCCTTCTCGGGCAGCAGGCCGACCAGGAGCACGGCGACGATCAGGACGGCGACGCAGCCGGTGAGGAACTGGAGCCGGCCGGGGCCGTCCAGGTGGTGGGCCGGGGCGAGGATGCCGCTGCCGCCGATCAGGGCGTGCGGCAGGGCGCCGAGGCCGAGCGCGAGGGCGGCCCAGGAGTCCTGGTAGACCCGGGCGCGGACGCCGGCCAGGGCGGTCAGCACGACGGCGGTGACGCCGGACAGGACGCCGGGCAGGCCGTGCATGTCGTGGCGCAGGTCGGAGTACCAGAGCGCGAAGCCGAGCAGGTTGAGCAGCACGCCGGCGCCGATCAGGCCGAAGGCCCGCATCAGCTCGGGGCTCCAGAACCGGCGGTCGGCCTCGACGGCGGTGGCGATGGCGTCGGCCACGTCGTCGTAGACGGCCGGCGGCAGGGACTCGGCGAACGGGCGCAGGCTGAGCAGGTCGCCGTCGCGGACCTGCTGGGCGGCGAGCGGGAGCCCGCTGTCGAGCACGGTGCCGTCGCGGCGGACCAGGTGGAAGCCGGTCGGGGCGCCGTCCGGCTGGGTCTGGCCGGAGAGGCGCAGCACCTCGGGGTAGACGTCCGCGAGCGGGACGTCCTCGGGCAGGGCGACGTCGATCCGGCTGTCCGGCGCGACGACGGTGACCCGGCAGAAGCCGGTCGCGGCAGGGCTACTCATGCCCGCACCTCGCTGACGTTCATCGCTCGACGCACTGGGCGCTCCCCCTTGTTGACGGTGCCGCTGCTACGGGCGGCGGTCGGTCCGGCTGCTGCGCGCGTTCGGGGCCGGGTGGAACTGGCTGGGTCCGGCCGCGATTTGGCGCGGCGTTACCCTACCCGCTCCGTTCGGGGGCGGTGCCGCGCAGGTCCCCATGGGGTGGGCCGGTACGGTCGCGGGCGGCCCCAGTAGGATCGGCCCCTGCGCCAGGCGACAGGGGACAGGGGCCGCGCTCCTCCCCGTGTGCCGGCGGTCGGCGGAGCGGGGGCGGCGTCATACGGGGCGCCCTCACCCGTACGTAATCCAGTTGCGTGAGGGCTGATGCCGAAGTGATTGAGCGAGCCGTGCAAGGCCGTGGGGTGGGCGCATGAGTTTCATTACCGTCAAGCGCCCGACGCGGGCGTACCCGCCTCCGGTGCCGGACGAACCGGTGGAGCTGGTGACCCCGCCGGAGCTGCCGAGGTCGGGCGGCGAGGACTGGATGATGAGCCTCCTGCCGATGCTCGGCATGGGCGGCTCGGCGGTGTTCTTCTTCTCGCCCGGCGCGCAGGCCCCGATGAAGATCATGGGCGGCCTGATGATCGTCTCGACGGTCGGCATGGCGCTGGCCCAGATCGTCAAGGCGCGCAAGGGCGGTTCGACGGCCACCGCCGACGAGCGCCGCGACTACCTCAAGTACCTGCAGCAGATGCGTCGTCAGGTGCGGCGGACGGCCGAGCGCCAGCGCGGCGCGCAGCTGTTCCTGAACCCGGAGCCGGACCAGCTCTGGTCGATCGTCGCGGAGGGCCGCCGGCTCTGGGAACGCCGGACCGGGGACGCCGACTTCGCGCAGATCCGGGTCGGCCGCGGGCCGGTGCAGCTGTCGACGCCGCTGGTGGCGCCGCAGACGGCGCCGATGGACGAGCTGGAGCCGCTCTCCGCGGCGGCGATGCAGACCTTCCTCAAGGCCCACGGCACCCTGCAGGACCTGCCGTTGGCGGTCTCGCTGCGCGCCTTCTACCACATCACGGTGTGCGGGGACCCGGACACCGTGTACGGCAACGTGCGGGCGATGATCGCCCAGTTGACGACCCTGCACTCGCCGGACGACCTGCTGGTGACGGTGGCCGCGGCGCCGGGCGCGGTGGAGGAGTGGGAGTGGACCAAGTGGCTCCCGCACAACCAGCACCGCAAGGAGAACGACGGCGCGGGTTCGCGCCGGCTGATCGCCACCGGTCTCGGTGAGCTGGAGTACCTGCTGCAGGACGAACTGGCGGGCCGCCAGCGGTTCGTGCGGGACGCGGAGGCGTCGGCGGACCAGCCCCACCTGATCGTGGTCATGGACGGCGCCTCGGTGCCGCACGACTCGCTGCTGGCCGGCCCGGAGGGCGTGCAGGGGGTCACCATCATCGAGGTGGTCCCGGGCGACCTGGACGAGCCGACCGGCCACCTGGTCGTCACCGTGACGCCGCAGGAGCTGGTGCTCCGCTCGGCCTCGGGCGCGACCTACACCGGCAAGCCGGACACCCTCTCCACCTGGCAGTCCGAGGCGCTGGCCCGGCAGCTGGCGCCGTACCGGATCTCGGCCGGCGGCGACGACGAGCCGCTGCTGTCCAACCTGGACTTCACCGACCTGATGAACTCGGGCGACCCGGGCTCCTTCGAGGTCTCCCGCAGCTGGCGGCCGCGGGCGCAGCGCGAGAAGCTGCGGGTGCCGATCGGTGTCGGGGCCGGCGGCGAGCACGTCTACCTGGACATCAAGGAGGCGGCGCTGGAGGGCATGGGCCCGCACGGCCTGTGCGTCGGCGCGACCGGCTCCGGCAAGTCGGAGCTGCTGCGCACCCTGGTGCTGGGCCTGGCGATGACGCACTCCTCGGAGACGCTGAACTTCGTCCTGGCGGACTTCAAGGGTGGTGCCACCTTCGCCGGCATGGCGGACATGCCGCACACCTCCGCGGTGATCACCAACCTGGAGGGCGAGCTCACCCTGGTCGACCGCATGCGCGACGCGATCGAGGGCGAGATGAACCGCCGGCAGGAGCTGCTGCGCTCGGCGGGCAACTACGCCAACCTGAACGAGTACGAGCGGGCCCGCGCGGCGGGTGCGGCGCTGGACCCGCTGCCGTCGCTGGTGCTGATCATCGACGAGTTCTCCGAGCTGCTCACCGCGAAGCCGGACTTCATCGACATGTTCATCCAGATCGGCCGCATCGGCCGTTCGCTGGGTGTGCACCTGCTGCTGGCCTCGCAGCGCCTGGAGGAGGGCAAGCTGCGCGGCCTGGACACCTACCTCTCGTACCGGATCGGTCTGCGCACCTTCTCGGCGGCCGAGTCCCGGGCGGCGATCGGCGTGCCGGACGCGTACCACCTGCCGCCGGTGCCGGGTGTCGGCTACCTGAAGTTCGGCACCGACGTGATGGATCGCTTCAAGGCCGCCTACGTGTCCGGGCCCTACCGGGCCCCCGGGCAGCAGCGCGCGGCGGGCGGCCGGCTGGTGACCGCGCAGCCGGTGGTGTTCACCGCCGCCGAGGTGGCGGTGCTGGAACCGCTGGTGCAGGAGGTCGAGCCGGAGGTCGAGGAGCAGGACGACGCGCTGGTCGACACCGTGCTGGACGTGTTCGTGCAGCGGATGGCGGGCCAGGGGCCGGCCGCGCACCAGGTGTGGCTGCCGCCGCTGGAGGAGGCGCCCAGCGTGGACCAGCTGCTGCCGCCGCCGCTGCAGGCGACCCCGGAGCGCGGGCTGACCGCGCCGGCGTACGGGGCGCTGGGCCGGCTGCGGGTGCCGGTCGGCATCGTCGACAAGCCGCGCGACCAGAAGCGCGACGTGCTGGAGCAGGACTACTCGGGCGCGGCCGGTCACGGTCTGGTCGTCGGTGGTCCGCGGTCCGGCAAGTCGACGCTGATGCGCACCCTGGTGGCGTCGTTCGCGGTGACGCACACCCCGCTGGAGACGCAGTTCTACCTGCTGGACTTCGGTGGTGGCGGTTTCCAGTCGCTGCAGGAGCTGCCGCACGTCGGCGGGGTCGCCGGGCGACTGGACTCCGAGAAGGTGCGCCGCATGATCAGCGAGGTGCTCGGCGTCCTGAACCGGCGGGAGGAGCTGTTCCGGTCGACCGGGATCGACTCGATCGGGACCTACCGGGCCCGCCGCGCGGCCGGCCAGCTGCCGGACGAGCAGTTCGGCGACGTGTTCCTGGTCATCGACGGCTGGAACACCTTCAAGCAGGACTACGAGATGCTGGAGGGGGTGATCGGGGACATCGCCCAGCGCGGTCTCGGCTACGGCGTCCACCTGATCATCACCGCGGCCCGCTACGCGGAGGTCCGCCCGGCGCTGAAGGACCTGCTGCAGAACCGCACCGAGATGAAGCTCGGTGACGCGATGGAGTCCGAGGTGGACCGCCGGATCGCGCAGAACGTGCCGGCCATCCCGGGCCGCGGTGTCACGGCGAGCGGTCTGCACTTCCTGACCGGTCTGCCGCGGCTGGACGGCTCGCACACGGTGGACGACCTCCAGGAGGGCGTGGCCGGGCTGGTCGCCGCGGTCAACACGGCCTGGACGGGCCCGCGGGCGCCGCAGGTCCGGATGCTGCCGGCGGTGCTGGACGGCTTCTCGCTGCCGAAGGGCTTCGAGTACCCGGAGCGCGGCATCGCGTTCGGCGTGGACGAGGTGGAGCTGGCTCCGGCGTTCGTCAACTTCGAGACCGACCCGCTGTTCATCGTGTTCGGCGACACCGAGTCCGGCAAGTCGGCGCTGCTGCGGATGCTGGTCAAGCAGATCACCGAGCGGTACACCCCGGAGCAGGCCGGCATCGTGGTCGGCGACTACCGGCGTGCGCTGCTCGGCACGGTGCCCCAGGAGTACCTGGTGGAGTACGCGGCCGCGCAGCCGGCCATGACCAGCATCGTGGAGATGCTGCGCGGGGCCTGCTCGCGCCGTCTGCCGGGCCCGGACGTGACCGCCGAGCAGCTGCGCAACCGCAGCTGGTACAGCGGCAAGGACATGTTCGTGATCGTGGACGACTACGAGCTGGTGGCGACGAGTTCGGGAAACCCGCTGTCGCCGCTGGCCGAGTTCCTGCCGTTCGCCCGCGACATCGGCCTGCGCGTGATCATCGCGCGCAGTGCGGGCGGCGCCGGCCGCTCGCTCTACGAGCCGGTGATGCAGCGGATGCGCGAGCTGGGCGGCCAGGGCGTGATCCTGTCCGGCAACAAGGACGAGGGCGCGCTGCTCGGCACCGTCAAGCCGCAGCCGCTGCCGCCGGGCCGAGGGGTGTTCGTCTCGCGCCGGGTCACCAGCGGGCAGATGGTCCAGACGGGCTGGCTGCCGTCGGCCTAGTGCCCGCGACCGCCGCCGGCGGCCGTCACGGAAGGTGATCGAAGGGGTCGGGTTCCTCGGAACCCGGCCCCTTCGGCGTCCACGTGCTGAAACGTTACCTAGATCTTTCGGGCGGTTCGCTGCGGTTCCCGCACCCCTGCGGACCGCTGCCGGACGGCCGGGGGACGCCTGGGCGTGCCACCCTCCCGCTGCACTGACACCTTTGAATACAGGTGCGTAATCCGCCGTTCACCTTGGATTCAAGCGCGATGTGGCCAAGGTAACAACTCGGACATTGACGACAATGACCACGCGTGGTCACCGGATCGCATGTTTATACCCTTCACTGCAACGGATTCCGAAGTAATTCCCGCGTTGACGCACGCATTACGGCCAAGGTTCCATGGCGGCCCGGGAGCGTCAGGACCACGACCCAGAGCAGCCAGCCAGCGGAGGCGATACCGCTCCCCCACCAGGACCGCTCAGAGCCGATCGGAAGCCACATGACCGACACGCTTCGCCCGCCACACGCCGCAGCCCCCACTGCGGCCGCCGAGGGCGCCGCCTCCCCCCAGACGCTCAAGCGCTCGATCGGCGTCGTCGGCGGCACACTGCTCACGCTGTCCTGCGTCACCCCCGCCTCGACGCTCTTCGTGATCGTGCCGGAGCTGTTCTCCAGCATCGGCAGCGCCACCGCGCTGGCCATCGCGATCGGCTCGGTGCTCTGCATCGCGGTCGCGTTCTGCTACTCCGAGCTCGGCACCCTGATCCCCAGCGCCGGCGGCGAGTACGCGATGGTCGGCACCCTGGCGGGCCGGCTGGCCGGCTGGCTGGTCTTCGTGCTCTCGCTGATCGTGGTGATGATCGTCCCCTCGGTGATCGCGCTCGGCACGGCCGACTACCTCGCACCGGTGATGCACGTCGACAAGCCGGTCGCGGGCGCCGCGGTCATGCTGGCCGCCACCCTGGCCGGCCTGCTGGACCTGCGGGCCAACGCCTGGATCACCGGCATCTTCCTGGTCCTGGAGGTCGTCGCGGCCGGCGTCGTCTCGGTGCTCGGCTTCGCCCACGCCAACGGCAACGCGCCCAGCATGCTGCACGGCGTGGTCGCCGGTGACGGCGGCGCCGCCACCACGGTGAGCATCGGCGCCATCGTCGGCGCGCTGGGCATCGCCCTCTTCATCACCCAGGGTTTCTCCACCGCGGTCTACCTCTCCGAGGAGCTGGAGAACCCGCGCAAGAACGTCTCGCGCACCGTGCTGTGGACGCTGGCCATCTCGGCCGCCGTCATCCTGGTCCCGGTCGCCGCCATCACCATGGGCGCCCCCGACCTGGAGACCCTGACCTCCGGCGACATCTCCGGCATGGTCACCGCCTGGAGCAACTCGGGCGTCGGCACCTTCATCAGCCTCTGCGTCGCGCTGGCCATCATCAACGCCGGCATCGTCATGGTCATCCAGAACTCCCGCGTGCTGTTCGCCTCGGCCCGCGACAAGGCCTGGCCCGAGCCGGTCAACAAGGCCTTCTCCACCCTGGGCCGGTTCGGCTCGCCGTGGGTCGCCACCCTGGCCGTCGGCCTCCCCGGCGCCGCGCTCTGCTTCGTCAAGGGCGAGCTGCTGAGCGAGATCACCGGCGTCGCCGTCACCGGGATGTACCTGCTGGTCGCGGTCGCCGCGCTGCTGTCGCGCCGCAACCACCACAAGCACGCCGCCGCCTGGCGGATGCCGCTCTGGCCGGCCGTCCCGGTCGTCCTGATCGCGGTGCTGGTCTACGTCATCACCCAGCTCGACACCGAGCCGCTGCTGTGGACCGGCGGCATCACCGCCGCCGCCACCCTGTACTGGCTGTTCTACCTGCGCCCCCGGCAGGCCACCCACTGGGTGATCACCCTCCCCGAGGACCAGCAGGACTGACCCCCACCCCCACCCCCATGCGGCAGTGCCCCGGGCTCCCCCTGGCCCGGGGCACTGCCGTGTCCGCGTCCGGGCTACTTCCCGGGGTTCCACTCCGGGCTGGTGGCGATCGCCTTCAGCTGGTCAGGGGTGAGGAGCGGCTTGCCGGTCGGCCCTTGGGAGACCATGACGCGCAGGTTGTCCGGGTGGAGGACGTCAGCCATCATCTTGGTCTTCGGGTCGGAGGCCGGGCCGTACAGCTTGAGCCTGCTCCCGTCGGGCAGGACGGTCGAGTCCGCGAACAGCTGCTCCGGCGTCGGGTCGCCCGGCGCCGGCACCAGCTTCTGCACCCGCAGGACCAGCGATCCGGTGGCCGTCCCCTGGGCCAGCCGGACGTCGGCGAAGATCTCGTCACCGGTGATCCCGGTCACCGTCACCCCGGCGGGCAGCAGCTTCGCCAGGATCGCCTGACGGTCCTGCAGGGACAGACCGGTCTCCTGCCCCGCACGGTCGACCCCGTCGTACTGGACCGCGGCGACGATCCGGTCCCAGGCCTTGTCGGTGACGACGGCCTTCAGCTGGTCCAGGGTGAACGGCGGGTTGGGGCGGCTGTCGGGCGCGCCCTTCTCCTCCGGCGCGTTCCACTCGCTGACCGAGATCTCCCGGCCGTCCGGCCCGGTCAGCACCGCCATCCACTCCTTGGTGTCGGCACGGTGGTCCGGGTACTCGTAGCCCTGGCTGAGGTAGAGCTTGGAGCCGTCCGCCAGCGTGGTGGCCGTGCAGGAGTCGATCCGGGCGGTCTTGGGATCCGGGCAGGTGCGGTCCTGGCCCTGGCCCTTGCGGTGCTTCTGGACCGCGACCGAGACCAGCGACGCACCCTGGCCGTCGTCGAACACCAGGTTCGCACCGGCGAAGGTGCCCTTGGTCGGCCCGTCGTCCGTGCCCCGGCCCGCGGCCCCGGACACCTTGCCCTTGGGCAGCAGCGACTGGAGGGTGGCGAGCACCTCGTCGCCGGTGATCACGGGGCCCGCCGAGGCGGAGGCCGAGGCGGACGCCATGGGGGTGCCGCTCGTGGTGGCCGGGGCGCTGCCGCTGCCCGAGCCGGCCGCGGTCAGCACCGTCCCGGCCGGCGAACCGCCGCTCCCGCCCGACAGGTACACCGCCCCCGTCCCGACCAGGGCCAGCGCCGCCGCGCCGCTCACCACGGCGGCGGCCGAACGGCGGCGCCAGCGGCGGCGGCCGCGGGCCAGGCCGCCGGTGGCCAGCGGGGCCGCCTCGGTGCGGAAGCCCTCGCCGGTGCGGGTCAGCGCAAAGAGAAGATCGTCCTCGAACTTGTCCTGTCCGGACATGCGTGATCACCGTTTCTTTCGGTCACGGGATGGGTCGGTGGACGGGTGCCCCGCACACGACGGGCGGTGGCTCAGCGGACGGCGAGCTCGGCGAGCGAGTCGCCGAGCAGCGCACGCAGCCGTCCCAGGGCCCGGGTCGTCCGGGTGCGGACCGCACCCGAGGAGGCGCGCAGCACCTCGGCGGTCTCCTCGACGCTGCGGTCCTCCCAGTAACGGAGCACCAGCACCGCGCGGTCCTTGGCGGACAGCCGGCCGAGCGCGTCGAGCAGGGTCAGCCGCAGCGTGCTGTCGGCCTCGGCACCCGGGGGCTCGGGCAGCTCGCCGGTGGGGCGTTCGCCGCTGGAGCGGCGGCGCTGCTGGGCGAGGAAGGTGCGCACCATCACGGTGTGGGCGTACGCCCCGGGGTTGTCGATGCGGTGCCGCCCGCCGGTCCACGCGCTGCGGCGCCAGAGCACGTACATCCGGCTGAGGGCCTCCTGGACGAGGTCCTCGGCGTGATGGGTGTCGCCGCTGGTCAGCAGGCAGGCCGAGCGGTACAGGTGGCCGGTGCGGCTCGACACGAGTTCGAGGAACTCCGCGTCCTTGCCCTCACGTGTGCCACCGCTCCAGCCCATGCCCGGCGCCCCCTGCTCGTTGTCGTCGACAACTCATGGATGCGGTGAGCGCGGCCGGATGTTACACGCGGGTAGGAAATTCCTCCGGGCTCAGTCCGAGGGACGCCGGCGGTGGTCGCGGAGCACGATGCCGCCGCCGACGAGCAGGGCGACGAGCAGGCCGCCGATGCCCAGCGCGTAGGTCGCGGTCCGGCCGTCACGGTCGGCCTGGGTCTCGCCGAGGCCGAGCGGCTGCGGCACGATCGCGGCCGCGGCCAGCGGCACGGGCGGGTCCTCGGTGGCCGATTCCGGCGCCACCGCGGGCGCCTTGGTGACGGCCTTCACCGGGTCGACCACGCCCCAGCCGACGTACTCGTTCGCCTTGCGGTCGGTGCGCTGGGCGGTCTGCTCGATCCAGGCGCGGACCTGCCGGGCCTTCCACGTGGGGTGGGCGCCGACCAGCAGCGCCGCCAGGCCGGCGACGTACGGCGCGGCGAAGCTGGTGCCGTTGTCCACGCACTGGCCGCCCCGGGGGACGGTGGACAGCATGTCGACCCCGGGCGCCGCGACGTCCACGAAGTCGCCGTACTGGGAGAAGGGGGCGCGCTCGTTGTTGCGGTCGGAGGCGCCGACGGCGAGCACGGTGGGGAAGGCCGCCGGGAAGGTGTCGCCCTCCTTGCCGTCGTTGCCGGTGGAGGCGACCACCACGACGTTCCTGGCCTCGGCCGCCTCGACCGCGGCCTTCAGTTCGGGGTACCCGGCGAACTGGGTGTTGCCGGCGCCGCGCACGTCCTGCGAGATGTTGATCACTTTGGCGCCCTTGTCGAGCGCCGTCTGGATCGCCGCGACCAGGGTGTTGACGTCCCCGCTGCCCTCGGCGTCGTTCTGGCGGATCGACAGGATCATGGCGCCCGGGGCGAGTCCGACGAAGCCGGTCTGGTCGCTGTGCGCGGCCGCGATGATGCCGGCCACCTTGGTGCCGTGGCCCACCGGGTCGGTCTTGGCGCCGCCCTCCGGCTTCTGGCCGTCCTTCTCCTTCAGCAGCATGGCGCCGTCGACGACCCGGTTGGCGAGCTGCGGGTTGGTGTCGTCCACGCCGGTGTCGATGACCGCGACGGTCACGCCCGCGCCGACGGTCTGGCCGCCCTGCCAGAGCTCGTCGAGCACCATCCGCTGCAGCGACCACGGCACGGCCTGGACGTTCTGCGCGGCCTTCGAGCAGTCACCGGCCGCGGCTATGCCGGGGCCGTCCGCGTACGCCGGGGCGGCCAGCGGGCCGCCGAGCACCGCGAGCGCGGCCACCGTCGCCGCCGCCTTCCGGTACCTGACTCCGGACACCCTGCCACCCCTCATGTCGTCCACCCCGTGTCGCGCGCCAGGGGCGGGCGCCCGTGTACCGGGCACCCGCCCCTTCAGCGGAGTCAATCACGCCCCTGACGGGGCTCGGGCTCCGTCAGCCCCAGAGCTTCTTGTTGCTGTTCTCGGTGGTGTTGTAGCTCTCGGCCGCGTGGTCCAGCGAAGCGGCGATCTTCGCCAGCGTCTCCTGGAGGTGGGCGGCGCGCTGGTCCCACTGCGCCTGGTGGGCGCGGTAGCCCTCCTGGGCGACACCCGTCCAGCTCTGCGCGATCTTGTTGACGCCGGACTTCAGCTCGTCCAGCTGCGACTTGATCTGGTTGGCAGTGTTGCGGACCTGCGAACCCGCGTTACGAACGGTCTCGAAGTTAACGAGAATCTGACCGTCGGACACCATGTCTCCTTGTTGGGGTGGCGATGGCGACGTCCTTCCTCACCGGGTGACGTCGGTAACTTGCCTTGCAGAGAGCGGGGATCAGCCCTTGAACGCGGCCTGCTGCTCCGCGTCGGTCTGCGCGTACTGCTTGGTCGTGACCTCGATCGCTTCCTTGATCTTGCGAAGCGAGTCGTTCAGCACCCGGGCGTCGTCGTTGAAGTCGGCCTGGAGCTTGCCGTACGCCGTGGCGGCGTCACCCTTCCAACCGCCCTTGATCGAGTCGACCAGCGCGTTCAGGCTCTTGATCTCGCCGTCGATCTGGCCGATGACCTCGTCCATGTGCTTGGCGAAAGCCAGCATCTCCTGAGCGGTCGTCGTGAACTGACCCATGCTCTACCGTCCCCCATGAGACAGACATTGTGTCCGGAAGGCCCCGTCACCGGCCGTTCCGTGCATCACGGTGTGATGTCCTGCAGAACTGTAGTCGGCACACGCAACTCACCCAACACCGGGCGAGGGCTAGTTACCAGACCATGACACTGAGGCCAATTCCGTTGCCGGACGCGGACGATCACGCGTTCTGCTGCTGCGCCGCGCTCTTCGAGTTCAGCGCCGGACCGGCCGGCACCAGGTTCGACCAGGCCTGCGGCACCGGAACCGGCTGCAGGCCCTGGTAGCCGAGCCGGGCCTGGTTGCCACCGGTCTCCTCCTGCGGCTGCTGCGGCGCGGCCGGATCGGTGGGCTGCGCCGACGGCGTCTTGGACGCGGTCGGGCTCGGCTGCCCGGGCGCCGGGGTGGCCACGCCGCCCTTGCCACCGGTGCTGCTCGCCGGCACCGCGTAGCGCAGCCCGGTCTCGGTGATCAGGTAGTCGTTGCCGGAACCCCCCGCCCCGTTGTCCAGCGCCCGGTAGAACAGGCCCAGGCCGGGCGTCACATGGGCCGACACGGTGGCGCCGGTGGCGCCGTACGACACCGGGTAGGCCGGGCCCGCCCAGATGCTGCGGCGGGGGGTCTTGCCGTCCTCCGCCACGCCGTCGTAGGTGCTGCAGACGACCGTCTTCGCGTCCTTCGGGGCCTGCCAGTTGTTGACGGGCGCACCGGTCTTGGCCGGCCAGTCCTTGCCGCCGTCACCCATCAGCGGGGTGTCGCTCTTGAGCTTGGAGTGCTCCGCGGGCGTGATCGGGTCGATCCGGGGCGTCTTGTCCGAGTCCTGGTTGTAGAGCGGCTGCAGCGCCGGGTTCTGACGGATCAGCTCGGCCTGGAACGGGGTGATCAGGTACAGCCGGTCCTTGCCCACCACGTAGAACCGGTCGTCGAACCTGACCAGCCGGCCGATCTTGCGGTCCTGCGCATTGTCCAGCGCCACCGAGGAGTTGGCGGCCTTGACGTCCGCCACCAGCCCGTCGATCTTCGGGAAGGCGATGTCGCTGCCGTTCTCCAGGGTGTCGACCCAGTCCTTCTTCACCCGCTGCGGGACGGCGTTCGGCCCGAAGATCGCACTCACCAGCGGCGCCTTGGCCTCGTCCGGCTCGTTCGGCGCGAGCGCGTGCCTGCGGCCCTTCGAGTCGACCAGGAACAGCTTCAACTTGCCCTGGCCCGCAGCCGGCTGACCGGCGCCCGCCTGCGCGGACACCTGCTGCTCGTCCATCTGCTGCACCAGCAGCGCCTGGTCGACGTCGAGCACCCGGTCCTTGGCCGCCAGCTTGTCGGCGTCGTCGCCGCCCGCCACGAACACCGCCTGGTTGACGGTCTCCTGCTTGTCGTCCGCGCCGGGACGGTCACACACCGACCACTTCATCGGCTTGCTGACGTTGGCCTTCGTCGGCAGCTTGTCCGGCGCGTACGGGATGCCGATCGCCGGACCGTGGTTGGGGTACTTGTCGAGCACCTCGTCCGCGACCACGACCACCTTGGCGTCCGCCGGCAGCACCAGCCGCGCCGAGGCCATGTTGAGCACCTGGTGCAGCCGCTTGGTCTTGCTGTCCGGGTCGGGGATCACCACGTACCGGGTGGTGCTCTGCTTGCCCTGGATGACGTTCTTGCCGTCGTCCCAGCCCACCGGCGCACCGGGCTTGAAGACCCCGTAGACCGCGAACCCGCCGACCACCAGCGCACCGACGAGAACGCTCGGCAGGACGGCCTTCACCGGCCGCGGCGCATCCTCGTCGCTGCCCCCGCCGCTGGGCAGCAGAAAGGCCCCGACCGTGCGCTTGCGGGCGAACGTGTACGCGTTCAGCTCGTCCCGGCGTGATGCCATGCTCGTCGTCTCCCCTGTCAGACCGACATACCCCGTGGTCCGCACCCGCCGGGCGAGCTCGTGCTCGAACCCTCTACGATGCGGCAGCAGACGGTGAGTACGGTACGGGTACGGTTCGCGAACCGGCCAACCGGGCCGCGACAACTGATCAGAGAGGGCCACTCGGGGGATGCCAAGCCAGACCGCTCCAGGGCGCCGCAGCACGGCACAGGGCAGGGGGTCACGCCGGTCCGGCCGCCGGGCGCAGCACGACCCGGGCCCCGCCGCCACGCCCCTGCCCGCGCCCGACGGCGGCCGGGGCGCACCCGTTCCGGTGCGCGTCCACCCCCGGCCGGGGCTGCTCGGCGGCCGGCTGAAGCTCCAGCAGCTCGTGCTGGTCGAGGTCGCGGCGGCGCTGGTCGCCGTCGGCTGGACCATCAACAAGATGATGGTGGGCGCCTTCGGCGCGGTCGCGCTGGCGCTGGTCGTCCTCGCGCTGATCCCGCTGCGCGGCCGGACCATCCCCGAAGCGCTGCGGGTGCGCGCGGCCCTGAAGGCCCGTCGCAAGCAGGCCAGGACCAACGTCCCGCCGGCCGGCACCGACCCGGCCGTCGCCCCGGCGCTGGAGCTCGAACCGGCCCTGCGCACCTGCACGCACGCCACCGAGACCGACTTCGGCGGCCGCCCGATGCGCCGGGAGACCGGCATGGTCGGCGACGGCACCTTCCTCACCTCGGTGCTGCTCGTCCAGGCCAAGGACCAGCCGCTGCGCCCGGCCCGCACCGCGCTGCCGCTGCCGCTGGACGTGGTCTGCTCGGCGCTGCGGGTGGACGACATCTCGCTGGAGTCCGTCCAGGTGGTCCAGCACACCCAGCCGGCGCCCGCCCAGCACCTGCCCGAGCAGTCGCTGGCCGCCCGCGCCTACCAGGAGCTGCCGGACGGCACCGCCACCCCCGGCCTGCGGCTGACCTGGGTCGCGCTCAAGCTCGACCCGGAGCGCGCCGCCACCGCCGTCCGGGCCCGCGGCGGCGGCGAGGAGGGCGCCCGCAAGGCGCTGCAGCGGGTCACCGACCAGCTGGCCGGGCGGCTCAACAGCGCCGGCTTCAACGCCACCGTGCTCGACGAGCGCGAGCTGATCGCCGCGCTGGCCATCTCCACCTGCGCCAACCCGCGCTCCGTGGCGGGCCGTCAGGGCACCGGCAGCGGCGGCGGAAGCGGCCGTCGCACCCAGGAGAGCAACCGGTTCTGGCGGATCGACGACCGCTGGCACAGCACCTACTGGATCTCCCGGTGGCCGCAGCTCAGCCGCCCCGGCGGCTCCCCCGGCCGGATCGCCGCGCCGGACCTGGTCAACCTGGTCACCGGCTCGCCGGCGCTGGCCAGCACCTTCAGCCTGACCGCCGGGCACGGCACCGGCGGCTCGGTCGCGATCAGCGGCCACGTCCGGGTGACCGGGCGCAGCGAGAGCGAGGTGGCCCAGGTCGGACGGCTGGTGGAGGCCCGCGCGCAGAGCGCCGGCGTCGGCCTGACCCGGCTCGACCTGGAGCAGGCCCCCGGCATGCTCGCCACCCTGCCCCTGGGAGGTGCTTCCTGATGGCGTACCAGACCTATCCGACCCCGGCTGCACAGGCCGAAGCCGAGCAGCCGCGGGTGCGGCCGCGCATCCTGCCCGGCTTCGGCCTCCGGGGCCCGCGCCGGGAGAAGCACGTGCTGACCGTCGAGGACCTCGGCGCGCTCTCCTTCCCGGTCGGCGACGACGGCGTGCTGATCGGCGAGGACGCACAGCGCCAGCAGCCCGCCGTGCTCGGCCTGTTCCGCCCCACCTCGTACGACCTGGTGCTGGTCGGCGGTGTCTGGACGGCCCAGATCATCGCGCTGCGCGCGGCCGCCACCGGCGCCCGGATCGCCGTCGAGACCGCCCGTGCGCACCTCTGGGGCCCGATGGCGCAGGCGGCGGGCGGCGGCCAGCCGTGCGTGACGATCCACCAGGTCGGCCGGCTCGGCCCGCAGGGCGCCTCGGTCAACTCGCCGGTGCTGGTGGTGCGCGACCTCGGTGTCCGCCCGCCGCGCAGCCGGCTCTCCGCCGCGCCCTGGCAGACCACGCTGACCCTGGTCCCGTACCTCGGCCCGAACGCGGCCCGGGTGCTGAACGCGGCCGACCTGGTCGGGGTGCAGCGGGTGTCGCCGCAGGAGGCCGAGCTGATCGGCCGGGTGCTCTCGCTCGGCCCGCAGGACGTCGCCGCGCTGCCCACGCTGACCGACGACATGACGCTCTGGACGACCCGGATGCGCCGCCAGTACGTCCGGGCCATCGCCGGACAGGCCGAGCAGCAGGTCCTGGGCGGTCCGCGCCGGATCGACTGACGCCGGGCCCGCGCCCGCGCCGCCGCCCCGCCACTCGAGTCCACTCATCGTCCGAGAGGTTGTTCGTGTCGGCCAGCACATCCCGTTCGCTTCCCC
>NZ_JBEYVJ010000096.1:0-25103 GCF_040643935.1 Kitasatospora sp. NPDC047058
AGACGACACGACACCCCGTCCCTGCCACCGATACACCGGCACTATGCCTGACCAGCGAAAACGCACCCGTCACTATCGGAAAGACAACGGCTTCTAAGGGCGACATCTCCCAGAGGTCGACCTGTGTACGTCAGTCTGAAGCCCTCTGTCGGATCCGCCTTGTCGGGGTCCAGCCGCAGGTACAGCAGGATCGCCCGGCGCGCTGCCGACGAGCGGAAGATCGCGGAGGTGCCGCTCAGCAGCCGCTTGTAGGCGATGTAGTGCTTTGAGCGCCACCGCCTTGACCTCGCCCGCCGCGATCGGTATCTCGTCCAGCTGACAGGCGGGATGCGGCGGAGTGTCGGGACGCGCACCATTACCGGTTCGGATGGCGTGTCTGGTCCTGACTTGCTCAGCGGCATGTGCGAAAGCTGAAGGTTCCCTGGCCCGTACGCCCCCTTTACGTCTCTATCCTGCCTCGCCCACTCTGTAACGGTCATTGACTGGTGCGGGTGTCGGGCCGGGAGGGGACGGATGTCGAAGGGCACCTCGGGGGAGTATTGGGCCGAGCCGGCGTTGCCGAGCGTGTTCAAGCACGATCTGCTGAGTCGGTACATACCGAAATTCGGTGGAATGACCGGATCGCAGGGCGGTGAGGTTGTCTACCTGGACGGGTACGCAGGGGAAGGGCGTTACCTCAACGGTGAGCTGGGGTCGGCCGCCCGGGTGCTCAAGGTGGCGGCTGACCATCAGTCGAAAGGGTTGGTGCGGTGGACGTGCTTCTTCGCGGAACGGTCTGCGGAGTCGTTCATTCAACTCGAAGCGCTGGTGGAGGAGTACCGGTCCCGCGGCGTTGATGCCCGAGCCTTCCGCGGTGACGTGCTCGGCCTGTTCGACCAGGTGCTCGCCGCTGCGGAGGGTCGGCCGCTGTTCCTGTTTCTCGACCCCTGCGGGCTTGCTCTGCCCTTCGACGGTCTGGTCGAGGTCCTCGCCCATCGACGCACCACCGCGGCCTGGCCGCCCACTGAACTGCTGCTCAACTTCAGCATGATGGCGGTGCGCCGGATAGGCGGCAACTCGCACTCCCCGAAGGGGAACGAGAAGACCAACGAACGGCTCGATGCGGTCTGCGGCGGCGTCTGGTGGCGGCAGTACTTCGCCGACGGGTATACGCAGGACGCCGACGAGAAGGTAGCCGCCGAGTACAGCACGCGGCTAGGGAGTGAGACCGGCATGCGCATGGTGTCAGTGCCGGTGACCAAGGGGCCGGGCCAGAAGGCGGTCTACAACCTGGTGTTTGGGACGCGGAGCAACCACGGTCTGTGGGTCTTCGGCGACGCGCACGCGCGTGCCCGGGACACGTGGTGGAAGGGGGTCGAGTTGCAGGAGGAGGCCACCGACAACGCCCTGTTCACGCTGGCGACGATGCAACGGCCGGACCCGGCAAAGGTGCAGCAGGAGGCGGTGCCGGCCATCGCCGAGAACATTCGGACGCTCTTGCAGCGGGGGAGGCCGTTTAGACTGGTTGACCACACGGTCCAGGTGTTCGGTGACTATTTCGGCCAGGTGCCGGAGACCGTGGTGGGCAAGGCGGTTCGGCAACTGCACGCGGCTGGACTTCTCGCGAACGTTGGGAAGGCGTCGAGGATCAAGAACCTGGAGCTGCGTCCTTCGATCAGGCGCTGACCGGCAGTGGGAGCTGGTCCCAGGTGCGGCCGTCGAGCAGGCGGCCGCCGGCCTTGGGGGTGTGACCGCCCCACTGCTTGAAGAAAAAGGCCACCTCCTCCCGGAGGCAGGCGTCGCGGAGGTCCCGAACCCAGGCTTCGTCCATGCGCCGGTAGCCGGGCCCGGACTCGCCGCCCGCGATGACCCAGTGGATGCCGTCCAGCTTGAGCCCGTCCAACGGGCCCAGCAGCGGCTCGCAGGACAGGAACCGGACGGCGGCGGGCACCGCGCGAAGGTCGTCCACCCGGTCGAGTTCGTCCATGCTCTCCACCGACACGCCCATCCACACATTGGACGGCCACTCCAGTCGCTCCGTCACGCGGCGCAGTCGGCGGGCCCGCTTGGTGAGCACCTGGTACGTGTGCTGCGGCGTATCCGCCATCACCGTGAAGACCCGGCGGACGAAGTTGAGCGGAACGCGGGCGTGGAAGAGATCGGACATCGAGTCGACGAAGACGGTCCGTGGCCCGCGCCACCCGTACGGAGCCCGCAAAACGTCCGGGTGGAGAGTTAGGTCGAAACCGGGCCCCGACGTCCGCGGGTCACCATCGTTCTGGTACTTCGCGGCACCCATGGACTTCAACCGCTTCGCCAACGTGAGCGCGTAGCAGTTGTCGCACCCGGCCGACACCCGGTCACATCCCGTCGTGGGGTTCCATGTCACCTCCGTCCACTCGATTCCGCTGCGCTCGCCCACTTCTGCTCCCGTTCTCCGTCGTGCTCTGCAGTGCCGCTCCCGCAGGCTCCTGCGTCGCGTCTCCGGGACCACCCTCCTCCGTCCACCGGAGCCGTGTCGAACCAGGCAGGTCACAGCTCCGCCCTCGCCGGGACCGCGTATCACCGGCCGACGGCTCGGCCAAGTTGCCAGAACCGGCGAGGATCGGGTCGCGCCGTTGTCCGACTGGCGCCGACCGCCCCCTGGGAGGAGCTCCTCGTGCCCGAGCAGTTCATGACCGTCAAGCAGACCGCCGCCTACCTGAACATGTCTGTCGCCTGGGTCTACCGGGAGGCCCCGCGAATCGGGCTGGCCCCCTATAGGTTCGGCCGTGGGCCGAACGCGAAGCTTCAATTCAAGCTCTCGGAGGTCCAGGCGTGGGTGAAGCAGCAGCGGTTGTCGGGGGTCTGAAGGCGTTGGAGCAGGATGGAGGGCCTGCCCCTGTTGGGGCCGGCCCTCCTCGTGTTCAGGCGGCCAGGCCAAGGTCGAGGAGCTGGGCGGCTCGGCTGATGGAGCCGGGCATGAGGTGGCGGTAGATCCCGAATGTGATGTCGATGCTTCGGTGGCCCATCCACTCCGCCACGTCGGTGACCGGTATGCCGTTGCTGAGGCAGTTCGACGCGAAGAAGTGGCGGAGGCCGTAGAGCACCATCCCCTCCGGGATGTCGGCGAGGCCGGACTTCTTGATCCTCCGCCACTTTCGATCGATGACGTAGTGCGGCATGACCCGGCCGATGTCCGTGGGATTGCGGAGGAGGTACCCGTCCACGGTTCCGTATGTGTCCGCGTACCACTCGATGGAGCGCCTGGTCCGGGCCGGCAGTGGGACGTCCCGGTACTCGCCGACCTTGCGGTGCTTCAGGCGGGCGTAGGACCAGGTGGCCTGGTTGACCTGTTCGGTGACCCGGTAGACGTCGTCGGCGACGATGTTGTTGATGTTGACGGCGTACGCTTCGCCGTTGCGCAGACCGCAGCCGCTCATCAGGTCGGTCACCAGGCGGAATGCGTCGTCGCCCGCATCCCGGATCTCCTGCAACTGTGAGACGGACGGGATCACCGCACGCCTCGGGTCGTACTGCGGTGCCTTCACCCCGGCGAGTGGGCTGTCCTCGTAGAGGCCGAGCCGGTGCGCGTCCAGGAGGATGGCCTTCAAACTTATGAACGCGTTGGTCTGGGTGGCCAGGCCGACACCGTTCCGCTCCATGTCCTGGATGAACGCCTCGACGACCTTGTGGTCGAACGTGCCCATGCGGCGACTGCCGAAGGCGGGGAGAAGGTGGATCCTCAGAAGCGAATCGAGGTTCCGCACCGAGGCGGGGCCCAGATCGCGCTGGCCTTTGAGCCACTCGGCGACGTAGCCGGAGAAGTTCATCCCTCCGTACTTCTGGACGCGTTCGGCCTTGCGCTGGCTCTGTGGGGAGTTCTTCCGTGCGTGGTACACCTCGGCGAGACGGGCCTTCGCCTTGTCCTGAGTGACGAAGCCGGACTCCTCCGCCTGGCGCCCCGCCGCGTTGCGGTACCTGATCTTGTACTCGTGCGGGCACCTGCTCCAGCGGGACTCGGGGTGCTCGCACTCCTTGAAGAAGCTGCCCATGCCGCGGGTGAGGCCTGTGGTCGCCATGGTGGTGGGAACCTCCGGGAGTCTTGCTGACCTTTTGCTGACTCCGGATGATCGATCAAGCCCCTGAGCTGGGCGGAAACGTAGATCTCGCTATATCCTGCGGAAGGTGATCTGGATGGTGCCCGGCTTCACCGTCGAGGCCTACCGCGACCGGCTGCGCGAGCTGGACGCGCAGATCCGGGCGGAGGGGTCGTTCGTGGCGTACTCCGCGCGCTTCCTGATCGAGGCCCGCAGGCCGGTGTGACCGAGGCCGGCTGACCTGGGCCGGCGCGGCGCCGGGTGGTCGGGTTTCGGCCAGCGGGCGGGTCCGGTGGCGGCCGGGGCGCTCTTGCCGCCACGGCCGGCCGGCCGTTCCATGGCCGTATGGCGCGCAGCGAGCTCGTTCTGATGACCGATCACAGCTCCACCGAGGGCAGCCGGGACGTCCTCGCCACCGCGGTGCGGAGACTCACCGGCCGGGCGCCCGTCCTGGTCGACGCGCGGCACTTCATGACCGGCGGCACCGGGCGGATCGGCCCGGCCGCTCCGCGCCCGGCGGGCGGGACGGGCGGCGCGGTCCGGCTGGAGGTGCCGGCCGACGGCGTCGACGTGACGGCGGAGGCGGTGCTGGTCTACGAGATCCCGCCGCACCGGCGGCGCGACTTCGAGGCCTGCCAGCGGCTGCTGCGGGAGCACGGTGCCCGCTCGCTCGGGACGGACGCCGAGGCCTGGCGGGCGGCCACCGAGAAGGACCGCACCGTCGAGCGGTTCGCCCGCGACGGCATCGCGCAGATGCCCGCCGTCACGCTCTCCCGGCCCACCCCGGAGGCGGCGGCCGAGGCGTTCGAGCACCTCGGCGGGGACGTCTGGGCCCGCCCCACCGTCGGCATGGGCGGCAGTGACGTCTTCCACGTCACCGACCGCACCCGGCTCGCCGCCGTCGCACGCCATTACGCCGCGGCCGGCACCGACTGGCTGCTCGCCCGGGACGCCGGGAACTTCACCCCCGACGGACGGCGCCACCAGTACCGGGTGGTGGTGCTGGCCGGGCGGGTCGTCCGCGCGGTGGAACACGTGCAGGCCGATCCGGACGCGCCCTGCAACGAGTGCCAGGGCGCCGTCTCCACCCTGCTCGACGAAGGTGAACTGCCTGCCGGCCTGGCGGAGTTGGCGGTGTCCGCGACCAAGTCGATCGGCCTGCCGCTGGCCGGGGTCGACCTCGCTGCCGAGAACGGCGGCGTGGTCTTCGAGGTCAACGTCCACCCGGCGTTCGGTTCCGTCGGCGGCCTGGAGACGGTCGCCCTCCCGTACGCGGCGGCGCACCTCGCACCGCGGCGGTAGCGCCGGGGCGGCGATGGTCGCGGCACCGCAACCGCCGCCCGGCCGCCGGAAAAGCCGCCGACCGTACCCCGGTCGGAGGCAGGCGCGCGCGGGTACTAGACTCGGTGAGGTTGTGAAGGCACCTCGTTCGGTGAGGCGTCGCCACGGACACAGGCCACTGACCCCACGACGTCGAGAGACGCCCAGGTTCAGGACAGGTCTCCCCGGCCTAAGGGGTGACCCCAAGTGGCTGCACCCCCGGGTGCTACGCCGTGGCGTGCCAAAGCTCTGACGAGATCGGGGGTGCCCACCCGTCCTGCGGTCCCGTGTGTGCACGGCCGTGCCGGGTGGATCCTCCTGAGCGCCCGGTAGCGGCGGCCCGGTGTGCGGGCGCCCGACGGTGAGGAGGTGAGAGCTGTGGAGTGCAGTAGTCCGGGCCGAAGTCGGCCCCGCCCCAGGATGTCCCCCTCATCTCCCGGCACCCGGCACTTCTCCTCCCGTACCGCTCCCGCCCCCTGCCGCCGTACCGCGCGCCGCTGACACCGGCCGGTGCCGCGGCGCGACCGGGCGCCGTGCGCGGTGGAGGACGGCCGGGCGCCTCCCCGCCCGCCCCGCCCCGTTGACGACCGTCCCGGGAGCGGCGGCCACCGAACCGTGGAGGTCCCCGCCATGTCCGACTGGCGTGTGCGCGCCGTGCGCGCGAGCAAGCGTCCGTTCTCCCGCCCCGTCTCCGGCGGCGTCCGCAACCGTGATGCGCAGCCGGCGCCCGAGCACTCGATGGACCCGCGGCACGACCAGCCGGCCGAGCCGGTCACGCTGGAACGTTCCGTCGTGGACGCGGCGGTGTACCGCGACGGCCGCCGGGTCGGCGAGCCCGCCGGCCTGGCCGACATCTACCGCGAGCTGCCAGGCAAGCCCGGCACGATGGCGTGGATCGGGCTGTTCCGGCCCGCCGAGAGCCAGCTGCTGGAGGCCGCCGAGCGGTTCAACCTGCACGAGCTGGCCGTCGAGGACGCCATCGTCGCCCACCAGCGCCCCAAGCTGGAGCGCTACGGCGACACCCTGTTCTGCGTGCTGCGCGCGGCCCGGTACCTGGACGACGTGGAGGAGGTCGACTTCGGCGAGATCCACCTCTTCGTCGGCCCCGACTTCGTCCTCACCGTGCGCCATTCGCAGGCCCCCGACATCTCCGCCGTCCGCCGCCGGCTGGAGGCCGACCCGGAGCTGCTCGCGCTCGGCCCGGAGGCGGTGCTGTACGCGGTGCTGGACGCCGTCGTCGACGGCTACGCGCCGGTGATCGCCGGCCTGCAGCACGACATCGACGAGATCGAGACCGAGGTGTTCGGCGGCGACCCGCAGGTCTCCCGCCGCATCTACGAGCTCTCCCGCGAGGTCATCGAGTTCCAGCGGGCCACCCGGCCGCTGCTGGAGATCATGAAGAGCCTGGAGGCCGGCTTCGGCAAGTACGGCACCGACGACGAGCTCCAGCGCTACCTGCGCGACGTGGCCGACCACGCCACCTACGCGGCCGAGCGGGTGGACGGCTTCCGGCAGATGCTGCAGAACATCCTCACCGTCAACGCGACCCTGGTCTCGCAGCGGCAGAACGAGGAGATGAAGCAACTCGCCGAGGCCGGGCACGCGCAGAACGACGAGATCAAGAAGATCTCCTCCTGGGCGGCGATCCTCTTCGCCCCGACCCTGATCGGCACCGTCTACGGCATGAACTTCGAGCGCATGCCCGAACTGAAGTGGGCCTTCGGCTACCCGTTCGCGATCGCCCTGATGGGCCTCGTCTGCACCGGGCTCTACCTGGTGTTCAAGCGCCGCGACTGGCTCTGATCCCGCCCGTCCCGGGCCCCTCGGGTGGGTGCGTGGGCAGCGCCCGCCCGGACGGCCGGGCGGGTGCTGCCCGTTTGACAAACCTGCTTGCCGGAGCGGCAGATAGAGGCATGGCCCACCCCCAGCACGCCGGCCGCCACGGTGGCCGCCACGCCGACGGCCCCGTCACCCCCGTCACCGGCCCGGCCGGTGCGACCGACCCGCCCGGCGAGGAGCTCGCCACCGTCCTCGACGCGGTGGGGCCCCGGCTGCGGGCGCTGCGGCGGGAACGGGGAACCACCCTGGCCCAGCTGAGCGAGGCCACCGGCATCTCCCTCAGCACGCTGTCCCGCCTGGAGTCCGGTCAGCGCAAGCCCACCCTGGAACTGCTGCTGCCGCTCGCGCGGGAGTACCGGGTGCCGCTGGACGAACTGGTCGGCGCCCCGGCCACCGGCGATCCGCGGGTCCATCCCCGGCCGTTCACCCGCGGCGGCCAGACCTTCGTCCCGCTCACCCGCCACCTCGGCGGGCTGCACGCCTACAAGCAGATCATGCCCCCGGGCTTCCGCGTCGGCCCCGAGCTGGAGACCAGGGTGCACGAGGGCCACGAGTGGGTCTACGTGCTGGCGGGCCGGCTGCGCCTGGTGCTCGGCACGCAGGACGTCGTGCTGACGGCGGGCGAGGCCGCCGAGTTCGACACCCGGATCCCGCACGCCTTCGGCAACGCGGGGCCGAACGCCGTCGAGTTCCTCAGCCTGTTCGGGCCCCAGGGCGAGCGGATGCACGTCCGGGCGCGGCCGGGAACCTCCGTTCGTTAGCTGACAACGGGGGTTCCGGACGGGCCCCGCCAGGCCGTTCGGAGGGGCCCAGGATGAGTGGCGAGAACACCGCGGAGACCGGCGGGACGGGCGAGGGGCCCGCCCCGGGCGGCACGGCCGGCCGGAACTTCGACGTCGCGGTCAGCGACGACCGCGCGGGCGGTGGCAGCGGGCCGACGGCCGGGGACGCGGCGCGGGACAGTGACGCGGCGCGGGACGATGACGCGGCGCGGGACAATGAGGAGATGGCGGAGAGCGGCAAGACGGAGCGCAGGAAGCGCCCGTTCTGGCAGGAGCTGCCGATCCTGGTGGTGATCGCGCTGCTGCTCTCCCTCGCCATCAAGACCTTCTTCGTCCAGGCCTTCTCGATCCCCTCGGGTTCGATGCAGCCCGCCCTGGAGAAGGGCGACCGGGTGCTGGTCGACAAGCTGACCCCGTGGTTCGGCGCCACGCCCGAGCGCGGCGAGGTCGTGGTCTTCCGTGACCCGGGCGGCTGGCTGGAGACGGCGCCGCAGCAGTCCGGCAACTCCCTCGTCCGGGGCATCACCAAGGCGCTCGGCGTCGTCGGCCTGATGCCCTCGGCGGACGAGAAGGACCTGATCAAGCGGGTGATCGCGGTCGGCGGTGACACCGTCGAGTGCAACAGCGGCAGCCCGGTCAAGGTGAACGGCGTCCCGCTGGACGAGCCCTACCTCTACCCGGGGGCGACCCCGTGCGACGACGCGCCGGCCGGCACGGTGAAGGTCCCCAAGGACCGGCTCTGGGTGATGGGCGACCACCGCAACAACTCCAGCGACTCCCGCTACCACGTCAGCGGGCCCGACGGCGGCTTCGTCCCGGTGGACAACGTGATCGGTCGCGCCTTCGTCGTCGCCTGGCCGGTCTCGCACTGGGACGCCCTGTCCGTGCCGGACACGTTCGACCAGAAGGGCCTCGACAACCAGCGGGCCCAGGGCGGCGGTTTGGCCGTGCTGGAGGAACTGCCCGCCCCGGAGGCCGCCGCGCTCGCGGTGGCCGCCCCGCTCGCCCTCTGGCGGCGCCGCCGTCGTCCGTGACCCGGACCGTCCGGTGCACCGGGGCGGTTCCGGTGCACCGCGGCGGGGCCCGTGCCGGGTCGCGGGGCCCGTGCCGGGTCGTCGGCCTGAACGCGTCGGCCGAACCGGGTGCAGTACTGCTGCCGCAACGGTGCGGTACTCGTGCGGACGATCGTGCGCCGTTCCGGCCCCTCGTGCTCTACACGGCTGTAGAGTCGGGCGGGTGAGCTGAACGTCCGGTCGCGCGGCCGTCCCCTGCCCGGGAGCCCGCGACCGGGCCCGGAACGGGAGGCGGAACCGTGGTGGAGAGTCGGCGCAGTCCGGTGGTGCGGATCGGCGGGCACGGCGGTGGGCACGGCGACGGCCCGACGGTCGCGGAGGCGGACGTCGAGCGGGTGTACCAGCCGGTCGAGGTGCACTTCGGCGACGGCAGCTGGGCGCTCGGCCGGATCAGCGGCTGGTGGCACGACGGTGGTGGCACGCGCTGGTGCCGGCTGCGGGTCGCGCGGAGCGGCCGCCCGGCCAGCTGGGAGCCGTACGACCCGGCCCGGATGGTGCTGCTGCCGGCCGGCGGCCTCTGAACGGGGCGAGGCGAAGGGCGAGGGCACGAGGGCGAGGGCGAGCGCGAGGGGCGACGGCAAACGGCCCGCCGGGCAGGCCACTTGACCGGGATTGGCCCTGGCCGCCACCCGCCGCATCCGCCCAGGATGGACGGCATGAGCGACTTCCACCGCGCGCTGCGCCCCGAGAGCCGGACCGTTCACCCGCCCGTCCACGAGGTGGTCGGCAGCCGCCCGCTGGGGGTGCCGCTCCACCAGAGCCACCTGTTCGCGTTCACCGACCCCGACGCGCTGGCCGACGCCTTCACCGGCCCGGACCAGGCGTTCTTCTACAACCGCTTCGGCAACCCGACGGTCCGCTCGCTGGAGACCGCGGTGGCCGGGCTCGAAGGCGGCACGGGCGCGATCGCCACCGCCTCCGGCATGGGCGCGATCAACACCGTCCTGCTCGCCCTGCTGCGCTCCGGCGACCACGTGATCGCCCAGCAGAGCCTGTACGGCGGCACCTTCGCGATGCTCGCCGACCTGTCCCGGCGCTGGGGCGTCGAGGTCACCCACGTCCGCGGTGACGACCCCGCCGAGGTGCGGGCCGCGCTGCGCCCCAACACCCGGCTGCTGCACCTGGAGACGATCTCCAACCCGACCACCCGGGTCACCGACCTGCCGGCCCTGCTGGCCGTCGCCCGGCAGGCCGGGGTGGTCGGCGTGGTCGACAACACCTTCGCCAGCCCGCTGCTCTGCCGGCCCGTCGAGCACGGCGCCGACATCGTGATCCACTCCGCCACCAAGTACCTCGGCGGGCACGGCGACGTGCTGGCCGGCGTCGCCGTCTTCGCCGACGCCGAACTGCACCGCACCGTCTGGCAGTACGCCACCGAACTCGGCGCCTCGGCCGACCCGCACGCGGCGTGGCTGACGCTCCGCGGGATGCAGACGCTCGGGCTGCGGATGCGCCGGCACAGCGACACCGCGCTCGACCTGGCCGGCCGGCTCGCCGCCCACCCGGCCGTCTCCGCCGTCCACTACCCCGGCCTGCCCGGCCACCCCGACCACGAGCTCGCCCGCCGGCTGCTGCCCGACGGCCAGGGCGGCGTGCTCTCCTTCGACCTGGCCGGCGGCCGGGAGGCGGCCCGCAGCCTCACCGAGTCGGTCCGGCTCGCCTCGCTCGCCCCGTCCCTCGGCGGCGTGCAGACCCTCGTCCTGCACCCGGCCAGCACCTCACACCGCCAGCTCTCCGACGCCGAACTGGCCGCTGCCGGCATCGGCCCCGGCACCGTCCGGGTCGCGGTGGGCGTCGAGCACCCGGAGGACCTGTGGGCGGACCTGGAGCAGGCCCTGGGCGAGCCGCGGTGACCGGACGGGACCCGCGCGGGTCCCGTGCGGTGTCGTCAGGCCCGTCCGGCGCAGGGACCGGACGGGCGTGACGACACCGCGGAACGGTGCCGGGTGACCGGGTGACCGGGCCGCTGCTGCACGGGCATCGTGAGGGCAGCGGCCCGGTGACCGGGCGGCGGCCGTCAGCCCTTGCCGCCGGCCTTCAGCACCTGGGCGGCGGCCACCCCGGCCGCCGTGTTGCCGTGGCCGCCGCCCTCGACCTCGGCCGCCACCGCGAGATCACCGCGGTAGGCGATGAACCAGCTGTTGGTGCCCTTGCCCGGACCGGCCTCGGCGGTTCCGGTCTTGGCGCCGATCTGGCCGCTCAGCCCGGCCATCGGTGCCCGGGCCGTGCCCTGGGTCGCGGTCTTGGCCATCATGTCCCGGAGGTCCTGGGCGACACCCGACGGCAGCTTCCCGGGGGCCGTGACGCGCTTCGCGTCCTCGCGCAGCACGGGCTGGCGGAACGTTCCGCTCTGCACGGTGGCCGCCACCGAGGCCATCGCCAGCGAGTTCACCTGGATCTGGCCCTGGCCGATGTACGCGGCGGCCGCCTCGTCCTTGCTCTTCGGCACCGGGATCGTGGCGTCCCGGCTCTCGACGCCGATCCGCCACTCCAGGCCGAGGCCGAACTGGTCGCGGGCGACGCTCGGCAGCGTCCCGAGCTGCAGCTTCTCCAGGCCCTTGTCGATGAAGCCGGTGTTGCAGGAGTGCGTGAAGTCGTCGGTGAGGGTGTAGTCGGGGAAGTCCCCGGGCTCGTCGTTGTGCCAGGTCCGCGGGGAGTTGGTGGTGTCCTTGCACGGCACCACCGTGTCCGGGCGCACCCCGGCCTCCAGCAGGGCCGCCGAGGTGACCACCTTCATGGTGGAGCCGGGCGCCTGCCCGCCCCCCAGGGCGCGGTTGAACGAGTCGCCCGCGTACGCGATCGCGAGGATGTGCCCGGTGCTCGGCTGGATGGCCACCAGCGAGGCCGGCTTGCCGCCCGCCGACTGCTGCTTCACCGCCTCCTCGGCGGTCTGCTGGAGGCCCGCGTCCAGCGTGAGCCGGATCTCCGGCGCGCTCGGCGGGGTGAGGACGAACAGCTGCTCCGGCGGCTTCCCGCTGCCGTCCGCGATCACCACGGCCTGGCCGGTGACGACGGACGAGCCGTCGACCGGCATGATCTTGGGCAGGACCGTCCGGAGCGAGGGGAACGCGTCGAGCGGCTTGCCGTTGCGGTCCGTCGGCTTCACCACCGGATTGGGCAGGGCCCGGACGCCGATCGTCTCGCCCGTGTCCAGGTGCGGGTGGATGACGTTCGACGACCAGCGCACGACCGCCCGCCCGTCCGGCACCCGCACCACGCTCAGCGCACCGTCGTACTCCCAGGCCCCGGCCGATCCCTCGAACTCCGCCTTCGCGTGGAATCCCAGCGTCGGCTCGCTCGGCGTGGCGGCCGGCGCCGGGCCCGTCCCGGTCAGCGCGAACGAGCGCGCCTTGACCGCCTCGCGGAACGCCGACAGGGCTGCGCGGGAGGTGTCCTGACGGTCGGTCAGCGCAGCCGCGGCGGCGACGTCCCCCCGGCCCCAGGCCGCCAGGAACTCCTTCGCCACCGCATCTGCCTGCTCGGCGGTCGGCGGCTGCTGCGCCGCCGCGGTCGTCGCGGTGGCGTCCCGGTGGTCGCCGTCCCCCGGCGAGCCGTTGGTCACGGCGTTCACCACGTTATAGGCGCCGTACCCGCCGGCGGCCAGCAGCCCGACGACGACTGCACCGAGCGCCGCCTGCCAGACCCGGCGGGACCCCGTTCGGGCGGGGGCGTCGTCTGCGGGCTCCTCGTGCTCCGCGTACGCGATGAGCTGCTCGTGCTCCGCGTACTCGGGCTCCTCGTACGCGGGCTCCTCGTACGGCGGGTGCACGTCGTACACGGGGTGCACGTCGTGCTCCGGGTGTGCCTCGTGCGCGGCGTGCTGTTGTTCCGCGTACTCGTCGTACCGGCTGGTTTCCCGGTCTCCGGACATTGCTCTTCCCCCCGCATCATCCTGGTACGGGCCCGACCCCCGCCCCCGCTCCGGCGGCCGCACGGCCGCCCGGCGGGATCGTTCGGGCCCGCTCCAGCGTAATCCGGGGCGGGTGACCGCCCGACGGCGGGGCGGCGATCGTGCGCGCACGGTGCACCCGGGGCAGCCGGTGCAGCCGGGGGAACCAGGCCGGCAGCACGCCGCCGCCGACTCCGGGGAAGCCTCTGCCGGTGCCAGGCCTCACCGGAGCAGGCCCTGCCCGGGCGGCGCGCCCTCCGGGCGGGGACGCGGGCGGGCGGCGAGGACGGCGATGTCGTCCTCGGCCGCCGGGGCGGACGGGCCGGTCGGGGCGAGGACGTGCAGGACGGCGTCGAGCAGGTCGTCCAGCTCGCCGGTGGCGGGCAGGCGCAGCGCGGCGAGGCGGTCGAGCGAGACGTCGATGTCCTCGTCCCGCCGCTCCACCAGGCCGTCGGTGTACAGCAGCAGCGTTTCGCCGGCCAGCAGCTCGCGAGTGGTCTGCTCGTAGCCGCCGAGGCCGGTACCCAGCGGCGGGCCGGTCGGGACGCGGAGCAGCTCGGTCGGCCGGCCGGGGGCGATCAGGGCGGGCGGCAGGTGGCCGGCGCTGGAGAGCGTCCAGCGGCCGCGGCCGGGGTCGGCCAGCGCGAGCAGGCAGGTCGCCGGCCGGGCCGACTCGTTGGCGGCGATCACGGTGTCGAGCTGGCGGAGGATCCGGTGCGGCGGCAGGTCCATGCCGGCGACGTCGCGGAGCGTCGCGCGGTAGGTGCTCATGTCGACGGCAGCCTCGACACCGTGCCCCATCACGTCGCCCATCACCAGCAGCGTCCGCCCGAACGGCAGCCGCACCGTCTCGTACCAGTCGCCGCCGACCACCGAGCTGGTGCCGGACGGCAGGTAGCGGGAGGCGAGTTCGAGGTTCTGGTGCGGGCTGCCGGGCTCGCTGAGCAGGGCCCGCTGGAGTTCGAGCGCGATGCCCTGCGAGCGGGTGTAGCGGCGTGCGTTGTCGATGCCGGTCGCGGCACGGGCGGCCAGGTCGCCGACCAGCGCGGCCTCCTCCGCGGTGAACGGCGGTGCGGCGGCGGTCCGGGCCAGCGTCAGCAGGCCGATCAGCTCCCCGCGGGCGGCCAACGGCACCACCAGCAGCGAGTTCAGCCCGGCGGCCCGGTACGCGGCCAGCGAGGCCTGGTCGGGCGCGAAGGCGGCGAGCTCCTCCTCCGGCAGCCCGTTGACGAGCACCGCGATGCCTCCGGCCAGGGCGCGGGCGGCGGCCGACCCGTCCCGGTACCGCACCGACTCGCCCGGCCGGGCCACGTCCGCCACCGCGTCGCGCAGCCTCCCGGCGCAGGCGACGGCGGCGCGGTGCAGCCGCAGGCTGCGGGTGCGGCCGGTGCGGACGGTGGTGTCGGGCGGCAGGACGTCGACGGTCGCCAGCTCGGCCAGGCCGGACGGGACGGCGATGCCGGACGGCTCGGCGTGGCCGGACAGCTCGGTGAGGCCTTCCGACTCGGGGTGGTCGGCCGGCTCGGGGGGATACGCGACGGCGAAGTCGGCCAGTTCTGCGCAGGTGGTGTCCACGTCCAGCGTGGTGCCGATCCGCTCCGCGGCCGCGCCGAGCATCGCCAGCCGGGCCCGGGCGGCCGCCAACTCGCGCCGCAGCTCCTGCTCCGGGCCGGGGTCGTCGAGCACGACGACGACCACGCCGGTGATGCCGCCGCCGACCGCCAGCGGCCGGTAGCGGACCCGCAGGCCGGCCGGGACCGGCGGGCCTGCGCCCTCCGGTCCGCCGGTGATCTGCTCCCGGCCCCGGGCGTCGGTCAGTACCCGGCGCAGCGTGCGGGCCGTCGGGGCGAAGGCGGTCGCCTCGACCGGGCGGCCCAGCAGGTCGGCCCGGCGCAGGCCGGTGGCGGTGGTGAAGGCCGCGTTGAGGTACTGCCAGCGCAGCCGCTCGTCCAGCAGCGCCACCCCGACCGGGGCGGCCGCGAGCACCTCACGGAGCAGATCCGGGCTGTCGCCGACCGTCACGGCGTCCGTGCCGCCGACGAGGGCCGCCGCCGCTGCCGAGGGTGGCCGGCTTCCCGGACCCGCGGGGGTGGCGCCCTCTCCTCCGTCGCCGTGCCGGAACCGCATACGCCCATGATCACGCCCCGGGGCGCGGCACGCCCAGGGACCGGTGAAAAGTTGACGTTGCGGTGGTGGTCTCGTTACCGAGTGGGGTCGTTGTTGCGCCGCGCCCCGGGCGGGAAGCTCAGGGCCTCGGTTCGGCGGGCGGCTGCTTGAGCTTGGCCCAGACCGCTTCCAGGGCGGCGATGTCCGCGTCGTCCAGCCGGTCGTTGAAAGCCTCGGCGAGCGCGTCGCGACGGGTGGCGTCGGCGGCGGCGAAGAGCCGGCGGCCCTCGGGGGTGAGCGCGATCCGCACCGAGCGGGCGTCGGTGGGGGATGGGGCGCGCTCGACCAGCCCGCGCGCCTGCAGCGAGTCGGCCACCCGGGACACCTGGCTGCGGCTGAGCAGGGTCTTGGCGCCGAGGTCGGAGGCGGCGACCGGTTCGTCCTGGCCGTGCAGCCAGAGCATCACCTCGAACCAGGACAGCGGCAGGTCGTGGGCCTTCGCCAGGGCCTGGTCGACGCGGGTGCTGAGGGTGGTGCCGGCCCACACCAGGCCGTAGAAGGCGTGGTCGCGGGCGGTCAGTTCTCCCAGGGTGAGGTCGGTGCGCGCCATGCCGAGAACTCTACCTGTTTGCGTGTGCGTGCACGCATTGCTTATGGTGTGTGTGCACGCACACAAAAGCCGAGCATCCCTGGAGTACCTCCATGTCCACCACCCGCACCGTCCTCATCACCGGCACCTCCTCCGGCATCGGCCTCGCCGCCGCCGTGGACGCCGCCCGCGCCGGCTACCAGGTCATCGCCACCATGCGCGACCTCGGACGCTCCGACGCCCTCCGCGCGGCCGCCGCCGAGGCCGGCGTCACCGACCGCGTCGAGGTCGCCCGGCTCGACGTCACCGACCCCGCCTCCGTGGCCGACTGCCTGGCCTCCGTCGTCGAGCGGCACGGCCGGCTCGACGCCGTGGTCAACAACGCCGGCGCCGGCTACGTCGGCACCCTCGAACAGGACGGCCTCGACCCCGTCCGCGCCACCATGGAGGTCAACTTCTTCGGCGTGGTCGAGGTGACCCGCGCCGCGCTGCCGCACCTGCGGGCGAGCGGTGGCCGCGTCATCACCGTCACCAGCGTCGGCGGCGTCGTCGGCCAGCCCTTCAACGAGGCGTACTGCGCCGCCAAGTTCGCCGTCGAGGGCTTCATGGAGTCGCTCGCCCCGGCCGCCGCCAGCGTCGGCGTCCACGTCTCGGTGGTCGAACCGGGCGCCGTCGCCAGCGAGTTCATCGCCAGCCAGGGCATCGACCTGCCCGCCCTCCTCGCCGCGGCCGGCCCCTACGCCCCCGCGCTGGCCGCCTACGCCGAGCGCACCCTCGCCGCCTTCGGTCAGGCCCAGACCCCGGCCCAGGCCGCCGAGACGATCACGGCCGCCCTCACCGCCGAGCACCCCCCGTTCCGCCTCCAGACCTCCGCCCAGGCCCGCGCCTTCGTCGCGACGAAGCTCGCCGACCTGGACGGCTCGGCTGTTCAGAAGATGACGGGTTCGTGGGTGGGGTGATCAGGAGGGTTTCCACCTCTGGTCGGGTCTCCGCTCCGGATGGCTGTGGACGATCTTGAGGAATTCCTCCCCGGTCTCGACGTGCATTTCGAGTTGATCCCTGCTCGGCAGGTCGGACTCGCCGAACCGGTGTCCATTTTGGCGTCGGCTCATCTGGATGATCGCTTCCATGGAACGGACGTCATGCCGGTACTTGTGGACTTCCAGAAATGCGCACATGATGCCGATGTCCACGTCGAAGTCGCCGCTTTCGGTCCTGGCCACCTCGTGCTTGTGCATCAATGAATTGAGTACCAGTGCGCGGCGGAGCATCAGGCGGGCATTCGGGCGAGCCCCTTCATACTTCGGATTGATCCCGTCGATGTCCATGTACCCCCGCAGTCGGCTCGCAAAATCGGTGGCCTTGGATTCGGGGCTCGCGCCGCTGTCCACCTTGCTGCGGAAGCTCCTGTAGTTCGGGAAGGTGCCGCCAGCGAAAACAAAAATGGACGGTCCGATCAGGTGGGACGACTCTCCCTGCTGGAACTTGCCGTCCTGAATCGGGGCAAGGAAGTATCGGAGCCAGCCGAGAGGGGCATTGTTCAGCGGTGTGTCGAATTCGTCCCACAGCACGAGCGGGACCTTCCCGTCGAGGGCGACGTCCCGGATCTCGTGCATGGCACCCACCAGTTCGGCGGCTGAATTGAACTGGGAGAGGTTGTACTCCAGCTTCTGGATGGTACTGCGCGACTGTTTGGTCCAGGGCTCGACGAGCTGCTCGATCACATAGCCCTTTCCGGAGCCCGGATCCCCGAATACGGCGATCGCAAGGGGCTTTCTCTTGAGCGAGGGATCGCCGTTGTCGCAGTAATTTTCCACGAGATTGTAGAAGGTGTGAAGGCTCTTGATCTCCGAACTGTCCACGGCCACCAGATTTCCGAACTTGGCAATCGGGCCCCTGGTGATTGCGTCGCTGCCTTGGAGCGCCACTTTTATCAAGTAATCGCTGCGCTCTTCGAGCCTTTTGTCCGGTTCGCCCATCAAAGGAGCGCAGACCTTTCTGGTTGACTTGTCCGTTGTCACCTTGTCTGAAATGAGGAGGCTGCTGTGGTCCGAGGGGGCGAAAGAGAGCCCGGGTAGCTCGAACATCGGGTTCGAATCATCGAGGCGGAACCCTGTGTTGTACATTTCCTGCATCGCATGGAGTCCGGCTTTTATGGACTCTGTATATTTCGGGCTCTCGTGTTCAAGGTCTGCCCGGAGGATCTCGCGCGTTACGCTGGCGCACAGGGCCATTCCATAGCCGAACATCATGCCCTTGTTGTTTTCCGTCGCCCATTCGCCGGCCATCAGTCTGGAATTATGTATAAGCTCGTCTTCCGCGTAGTGATCCAGCCACAGCGCGCCGGTCGGGCCGAACGACACGATCAGGTGAGGAAGCTTGTTGAGGCCGAAGCCTTCGCCGTTGGCACGGATCTCCCTGACGACATCCTTGACGGAGAGGTCCCAGGACCGATCCCTGCTGATGCTCGCCCCGGCTTCGCGGAGCCGGGTGACGGTCGTCAGTGTGACGAGTTTTTCATGAAGCCAGCTGGTGCTCTGGGCAAGTTCTTCTTCGAGCAGCTCCCAGAGTTTTCCTGTCGCAATGGCGTAGCTCATTTTCAGGACGATCCAGGGCTTCGGGTCGAGGTGGCTGATGCTTTCCCAGATGGCGTCTGGATTGTCGCGGAATCCCAGTGCGCAGTCGGCGATGATCACGATGCGAGGCGTGCCGATGTCTGCGTACGGCTGGTCGGCAGGCTCGGTGCTCCTTGAGAAGCCGAGGTGGTTGGAAATTCGATACGGTGCGGTCTTCTCGTTCGCTCCGTAGCCGCGGAGCATCGCAAAGGAATAGTTGTACCCGCTGTCGTACGGCGTGAGGCTGCTGGAGCTGGGGAGATCCGGGCGGATTGCGATGTCCCCGGTGAAGCCGGAAGTGACTTCAAGAGGGGGTGAATCGTTGAGCATTCTGGCCAGGGCGAATATCCCGCCCTGATGCCAGTAAAGCTTTACTCTGGCCGCTAAGCGGTCGTCGGAATCGGCGCTACGAAAGCCGGTTTCTGGGATGACGGCCCAATCGATGGTCTGATCCCCCACGACCAGGACGGGTGCGCTGTTCGTTGAGGTCGTCATGACGGTCCTCCCGAGTTGTGCGCAAAACCACCACTCCTCCAGTGGATGACGCGTGCCGAAAATTGTCAACGGTATGTTCACGGACGAAAAATACTGGACCGCTGCCCATCGAAAGGCACGCGGCCGATCGCTCCCGAGCCTCTGCGTGACCGAGTGGCAGCGCTGCGGAATTCCGGCTGATGAGAGGGGTGATGAGCGGTCATACTGTCTGGGGCCCGAGCACAGGCCCCCGCGCAGCGCCCCAGACCGGAGGAACCGATGAGCCGCCACCTGCCGACCACCGTTCCGCCGGGTGGGGGGTCGGGGCAGCCGTGGAACCGGCAGCGGCTGCGCAGCAACAACGAGTGGCTGCTGCTGGAACTGCTGCGGACCGGCGGGCCGTCCTCGCGGGCCCAGTTGGCCCGGGACACCGGCCTCTCCAAGCCGACGGTGTCCGCCGCCCTGGCGGCACTGGAGCAGGCGGGGCTGGTGCGGGAGGCCGGCCGGTTCGTGCCGGAGCGCGGTCGGACGGCGGTGTTGTACGAGCCGGACCCGACGGCCGGGCACGTGCTGGGTGTGGACATCGGCCGGGCCCGGCTGCGCGTCGCGGTGGCGGACCTCGCGGGGCGGATCGTCGCCCGCCGGGACGTCCCGAACGGGGGCCGCACCGCCAACGCGGTGGCCGACGCCGTGGTGGCGGCGGCCCGTGAGACGACGGCGGAGGCCGGGCTCGCGCCGGCCGAGATCGTCCACGCGGTGATCGGCACGCCGGGCGTCTGGGACGAGGAGCGGCGCGGTGTCCGGTACGCCACGAGCCTGCCCGGTTGGGGCAGACCCGGCCTGTTCGACCGGATCGGGGACGGGCTGGAGACGGCCGTCACCGTCGGCAACGACGCCAATCTGGCCGCGCTCGGCGAGTTCACCCTCGGTGCCGGCCGGGGCAGCCGGATGTTCGCCTACCTGCTGATCGGGACCGGCCTCGGCGTCGGCATGGTGAAGGACGGCGAACTGCTCTCGGGTGCCCACGGCGCAGCCGGCGAGGTCGGTCTCGTTCCGCTGCCGCCCCGCCCCGACGGCGAGCCGGGTGGCACGATCGAGCAGGCCACGGCGGCGGACGCGGTGGTCCGGACGGCGCACGAGCTGGGCATGACGGGCCAGCTGACGGCCAAGCAGGTATTCGACGCGGCCCGCGCCGGCGATCCGCTCGCCACCGAGGCCGTCCACCGCGAGGCCGGTCAGCTCGCCTATGCGGTTGCGGTGTTGTCGGCGGTCCTGGACCCGGACCTGGTCGTCCTCGGCGGTGGTCTGGGCAGCAGCGCGGACCTGCTGCTGGAGCCCCTTGAGCGGGCTCTGCAGCGGCTCACCCCGTTGCGGCCGAGGCTCGCGCCGAGCGAGCTGGGCGAGGAGGTCGTCCTGCTCGGCGCCGTCGCGACGGCGCTGGACATCGCCCGGCCCGAGGTCTTCGGGCGACGGACGCTGTCCGTCGGCGGCACGTCGGTCGGACTCCGCATGGATCGACCACCGGGGTACCGCTGGTGCTGTGAAGGGGAGCGTTCGCGCGACCGGTAGGTCCGGAAGAGTCGACTGACCAGGGGGTATGGCGGCCCGCCGTACCCGGGCCCGGGATGGCCTTCGCCGGTGAAGGTCTATCCCCTCTGGCACGTCAGCCACCAGAACGAAGCCGGTCCCGACGGCGAGACGGTTCACTCCGACGACGGGGGCGTGTTCGTCGACGAGCAGGACGGGGACGACGTCAAGCTGCTCGGCGTCTACTCCTCCGAAGGGGCGGCCGGGGAGCGGATGCGCTGCGCGCGTCTCCTGCCGGGCTTCGCGGACGAGCCCGACTGCTTCCGGATCGGGGAATACGACCTCGACGAGGACCTCTGGACCGAGGGCTTCATCCGCATGCCGGTCTAGAGGTGTGACCGACGAGGTCCACCGGGGCGGCGCCGGATGGATTCTCGTCGCACAGGCGTGGACCGGGCTGCCCATTGTCAGAGGCTGCTGGCAGCATGGCCGCTGTGAACGACATCCGTACCACCCCGCCCCGGCCGGTTGACGTCTCCGCCGTTTTTCCTCAACTGGCCCCGCTGGCGCGCCCGGCGGTCCGGTTGCATCCCCGCCCCGGGGCTCCGTCACCGCACGAAAGTTCGGTCGGCGGGCCTCTGCTGTGGCCCGCCGACGAGCCGTGGCCGCACTGCGAGGACGAGTCGCACGGGGCCGTGGCCGACGACTGGAACGAGGGGCCGGTCGCGATGGTGCCCGTGGCCCAGCTGTACGTGCGTGACGTACCCCTGCTGCGGCCGCCCGGGAGGGCCGACGTGCTGCAGGTGCTGTGGTGTCCCTTCGAGCACGAGCCGGACTACAAGCCTCCGACCGTGCTGTTCTGGCGAGCCGCCGCCGAGGTCACCGACGTCCTCGCCGCGCGGCCCGAACCGTCCGCGGTGGAGTACGACGAGTACCTGCCGGAGCCGTGCGTCGTCGCGCCCGAGCAGATCACCGAGTACCCCCACTTCATGGATCTGGGCAAGGAGTTGCAACAGCAGCTGGCCGACGGAAGCAGGTGGCGGGCAGCCGGGGTGGACGACCGGCACGCCCTCGACCCGGAAGAGCTGTACAAGGACGAGCTGTCCGTCGCCCCCGGCTGGAAGGCCGGTGGCTGGCCCAGCTGGGGCCTCACCGATCCCGTCGCCCGGTTCTGCACCGTCTGCGGCGCCGGTATGAGCCCGCTGCTGACGATCGCCTCGAACGAGTGGGACCGCAGCAAGCACGGCTGGGTCCCGCTGGAGGATCAATCCCTCGTGCTCAGCGACCGCAGCGTGTCGAACCCGCCCCGGGTTCACATCTCCAGGACGAACCATCTGCAGCTCTACGTCTGCCCGGAATCCCCGGATCATCCGCACACCGACCTGATCCAGTGAGCGGCCACGCCGGAAGGCCTCCGCGACGCCACGCACACCACATGACCCCCGGCCCGCCGGTGAGTCAGTCCTCCACGGTGGACGCCGGTGGAGTGGTGGGAGGTACCGTGCCGGTGGCCGTGAGTGTGCGCCGGAGCCAGCGGGTGCGGGTGTCGCGGGCTTCCCTGCTGAGGGCCGCCCGCGGGGCGAGGGTGTCGAAGCCGTGGAAGGCGCCGGGCCAGACGTGCAGTTCGGCCGTGCCGCCGGCCCGCCAGATCGCGTTGGCGTAGGCCACGGCCTCGTCCCGGAAGGTCTCGGCCGATCCGACCTCGAGGTAGGCCGGGGGCAGGCCGGACAGGTCGGTGGCGCGCGCGGGGGCCGCGTAGGGCGGCAGGTCGGCGGCGCCGTGCCGGTCGCCGAGCGCGGCCTGCCACGCGGTGGCGTTGGAGGTCCGGTCCCAGGTGTCGTGGCCGGCCAGCTGGTGGCTGGAGAAGGTCTCGTTGCGGTCGTCGAGCATCGGGCTGAGGAGCAGTTGGCCGATCGGCGCCGGCCCGCCGCGGTCGCGGGTCAGCAGGGCGAGCGCGGCGGCGAGGCCGCCTCCGGCGCTCTTCCCGCCGAGCAGGATGCGGTCCGCGTCGAGGCCCAGCCCGGCCGCGTGCTCCGTTGCCCAGACGAGGCCGGCGTAGCAGTCCTCCACGGGGCCGGGGTACTGCGCCCGCGGCGCCAGCCGGTACTCGACGGAGAGGACGGCGAGGCGCAGCGGGAGGGCCCATTCGCGGAGCAGCCGGGGCAGTACGGACCAGGCGTTCCCCATGATCATGCCGCCGCCGTGCAGGTAGTACAGGACCGGGAGCGGGCCGGTGATCCCGGCGGGGCGTGCGCTGACGAGGGTGACGTCGGGCCCGCCCGGTGCCCCGGGTGCCCGCAGCTCGGCCACCTCGAACCGGCCGTCGGCCCGCAGCTCCCGGACCGTCGGCCTGGGCCGGGCCGTGGCGTCCCGCTGCTGCCGGGCCGCGAGGCTCTCCGGAGTGACCGGCTCCCTCACCCGCTCGCCCAGGGCCGCCAGCACCGCGCGCAACTCCGGGTCGAAGGGCGGCGCCTGCCGGAACACCGGGGCAGGGACGGGCTTCGACGACGGTTCATTGGTACTCACTGCGGGACCTCCCCCTTGTGCCGAGGGATGCCCGGCGGCATCCCGACCGGGACAGCTTCCCAGCCGGATCGGCTCCGGGGCACGTGGCGACCAGGGCGCATGACGCCCCGCCGGTCCCCGGTGCCTCGAACGGCGTTGCAGAAAGGGCCAATTGGGACTTGAGGGGTGTTGGCGGAGATGCATACACTCCGGGTGCTCGCATCCGGACGACTCCCCGGGATCCTCGTACCGCCGCCGGTCCGGGCCCGCCCGGCCGCCGGGGCGCGCAACAGGTGCGCACCTGGGCTGCCGATACACCACCCGACCCGACCGTCCGCGCGTCGTCCGGTGACGCGCGGCTCATCCCTCCCGGAGGACGACGATGACCGCTGACGTGGCGGAACTGAAGGGGAAATGCTCGTCCTGCCCAACGCGTGGGATGCGACCAGCGCGCAGATCGTGGTCGAGGCGGGGTTCCCGGTGGTGGCCACCGCCAGCAACGCCGTCGCGGCGATGCTCGGCTACCCGGACGGCGAGGGCGCGCCGTGGCAGGAGATGTTCGCCGCGGCGGGGCGGATCGCCCGGGCGGTGCCGGTCCCGGTCACGGTGGACGCCGAGGCGGGGTACGGGATGCAGCCGCGTGAACTCGTCGACCGGCTGCTGGAGATCGGCGCGGTCGGCTGCAACCTGGAGGACACCGACCACCGGACGGGCGGCCTGGTCGAGGCGGGTGCGCACGCCCGGTGGCTCGCCGCTGTCCGCGCCGCGGCGGACGACGCCGGCGTGCCGATCGTCGTCAACGCCCGCGTGGACGCCTTCCTGCCGCCCAGCGGGATCACCGGACCGGACCGGGTCGCGGAAGCGGTCCGACGGGGCCGGCTGTATCTGGAGGCCGGCGCCGACTGCATCTACCCGATCGGCGTGCACCGCAGGGACGACCTCGCCGCCCTCGTCGCCGAACTCCCCGGCCCGGTCAACGGCAACACGGGTGACGAGTTGGACCTGGCGGCGCTCCGCGAACTCGGCGTGGCCCGGGTGTCCTACGGGCCGCGCTTCTACTACGCCGCCATGGCCGGCCTGCGGTCCTCCGTCCGCGGCCTGCTGTCCTGACGCTTCGTCATGCGGCGGAGAACACTGGCCGCATGCTGCCCAACCTGCACACTCAGCTTGTCTTTTGGCCTCGGTAGGGCAGCTCCATGGCAAGTCGGCCGTCACGATCGAGATCACGTCAGGACAGGTCGCCGAGACGTGGCCTCGATCCGGCGCATTTGGTCACGGCCCCGTGTTTCCCTCGAAGGCGCCAAGGTTGATCAGGCTCACCCGGTGGCCCCAGGCGTCCCACCTGACATGCTTCTGCGAGCCCCAGTAGTAGTTGTCATAACCCATGAGGTCGCCGTACGCCTCGTCTTCGCGCGCCTGGTCAGGGCTGCCGAATGCAGCCAGGAGTTCCTCGTAAGAGGTCAGATGGGCGAAGTGGGACAGATGCGGACCGTAGATGGCGAAGCCGACGACCGTCCCGGCTTGAACCTTGTAGGTGAGCTTGTCGGCGCAATACAAGAATCCATCTGACCGGGCAGCATGGTTGACGACCTCGTCGAGGGTCAGCTGCCGCCCGTCGGCGTCGTAGTACTCGCTGTCGATGTCAGTCCCGCCGCGGTACCGGGCGACTACGGAGGACTGGGCCTCGACGATGCTCCGGCGCGGGACGCCGGCGGCTGGTGCCCCCAGGGCTATGCCGTTCATCGCGACAGTCGTGAGGTCGAGGTGAGGCCGGGACAGCACGTCCAGGTTGTCGAGGATCTCGATCATCGCCAGAGTCTAGGCTCAGAGGTGGTTGCCCGCTTGTCTTTTGCCCTCTGGTGTCAGGCTGAGACTCGATCCCGTTGGTGATCGTTTCGGGGAGACTGGGCCGGGTGGGTTTGGGCGCTTTGGGCCAGGCGGGCCCCGACGGGCCGGCGCCGACCCTGGTGGGTGGCCACCGGCGAGGCCTACGTGCGGCCCCCCCATCAAAGGAGGGGCACCAAGCCACAACGAACCGCTACAGAAGGTCGAACGGCAGGTTCAGGAACCGACGCCCCAGTCCCGGTCGAACAGCTCCTTGAGCCGGGGCGCCTCGTCGTCCAGGGTGGCCTTGACCTTGCGCAGTGTCTCGGCGTCCCGGTTGATCGCGGCGTTCTGCAGATTCGACTCCACCGTGATCGGGGTTGCCGCCAGGCGCTGGGTGCGGCACCGCATGTGGGCGGTGCCGCACCTCACATGAGATCGGGAGTGGCCACGTGTGATATCCAGTGCCGATGGCACGCAGAGGGGGTTGGGGGGTGTGCTT
>NZ_JBEYVJ010000097.1:0-25095 GCF_040643935.1 Kitasatospora sp. NPDC047058
CGCCGACCAGTGCGGCCAGCGTCCAGGCCAGGCAGATCGTGAAGCCGGCCCACGGGCCGTACGGCTGGCCGTGCTGCTCGTAGACCAGCAGCATCCGCGAGCCGGCGTAGTCCGGGAAGTAGTGGGCCAGCGTCTTGACCTTCGGCACCGCCGAGAGGATCGGCGAGAGCAGGAAGAAGAACGGCACCAGCACGCCGAGGGCCAGTGTCTGGTTGTGCAGCATCGCGGTGACGCCGGCCGAGAAGAGGCAGAGCATCGTCAGGTAGAGCGCGGCGCCGAACACCGCGCGCAGCACGTGCGGCTCGGTGAGGCTGGTGGAGTGCTCGCCCAGCAATGCCTGGCCGACGAAGAACGTGATGAACGCGGTGACCAGGGAGACGGCGAAGGCCAGGGCGCCGAGCACCACGGCCTTGCCGGTCAGCAGCGTGCCGCGCTGCGGGACGGCGGCCAGGGTGACCCGGATCATCCCGCTGCTGTACTCGTTGCCGACCGCCAGCACGCCGAAGACGATGATGGCCAGTTCGCCGAGCATGATGCCGGAGAAGGCCGTCCCGGTGGCGTCGAACGGGGTCTGTTCGCCCCGCCGGAACTCGGCGAAGTTGTTGTTGGTCAGCAGGGACAGCAGCGCGCCCAGCCCGACGGTGACCACGAACGCCAGGGCGAGCGTCCAGACCGTCGAGCGGACGCTGCGGATCTTGGTCCACTCGGAGCGCAGGATCGCGGGGAAGGACGCCATCTCAGTTCTCCTCCGTGCCTCGGCCGGCCGGCTGCCTGGCCGGACCGCCCTGCCAGTCGGCGCCCCAGACGCCGGGTGCGCCGGCCGCGTCGCGGCCCTCGCCGGCCCCGGCGTGGTACTCCACCGAGTCGGCCGTCATCTGCATGAACGCCTCTTCCAGGGAGGCCTGTTGCGGGCTGAGCTCGTGCAGCACCACGCCGTGGGTGGCGGCCAGCTCGCCGAGCTCGGCGAGGTCCCCGTCGACCACCTCGTACGAGCCGTCCGGGCCGGGCTCGTGCCGGATCCCGGCGCCGGCCAGCACGTCCAGCAGCCGCTCGGGCTGCGGGGTGCGCAGCCGGGCGGCGGAGCGGGAGTTGCGCCGGATGAACGCGGCCATCGGCATGTCGGCGAGCAGCCGGCCCTTGCCGATGACGACCAGGTGGTCGGCGGTGACGGCCATCTCGCTCATCAGGTGCGAGGAGACGAAGACGGTCCGGCCCTCGGTGGCGAGCCGCTTCATCAGGTTGCGGATCCAGAGGATGCCCTCCGGGTCCAGCCCGTTGACCGGCTCGTCGAACATCACGATCTCGGGGTCGCCGAGGAGTGCGGAGGCGATGCCGAGCCGCTGGCTCATGCCGAGCGAGAAGCCGCGGGCGCGCTTGCGGGCGACCGCGGTGAGGCCGACCAGGGCGAGCGCCTCGTCCACCCGGGATGCCGGGATGCGGTTGCTCTGGGCGAGCCAGAGCAGGTGGTCGCGGGCGGTGCGGCCGGGGTGGACGGCCTTGGCCTCCAGCAGCGCGCCGATGTACTTGAGCGGCTCGCTGAGCTGCCCGTACCGCTTGCCGTCGATGGTGACCCGGCCGGCGGTGGGCCGGTCCAGGTCGAGGATCATGCGCATGGTGGTGGACTTGCCCGCGCCGTTGGGGCCGAGGAAGCCGGTGACCACGCCCTGCGGCACCTGGAAGCTCAGCCGGTCCACGGCGAGGGTCTTGCCGTAACGTTTGGTCAGGTCGTGCAACTCGATCATTCGCGCTCCCTTACTCTCCGTCAGGCTATGACAAAGCGGACGGGGTGGCCCGCTGAGTGGGCCCGCCGGGCCCACCGGAATACGGTGGGGCCCATGACCCAGCTCCCCTCCGCAGTGTCGGTACGCGAGAGCGGTACCGGAACACCCGTCGTGCTGCTGCACGCCTTCCCGCTGAACGCCTCGATGTGGTCCGCCCAACTGGACGCCCTGCCCGGACCGACCGGCCACGACGCCCGGGTGCTCGCCCCCGACCAGCGCGGCTTCGGCGGCACCGAGCTGGGCGCCGGCGAGCCCTCGCTGGACGCGGTCGCCGACGACGTCGCCCTGCTGCTGGACGCGGCCGGGATCGGCCGGGCGGTGATCGGCGGCATCTCGATGGGCGGCTACGTCGCGCTGGCCTTCGCCCGCCGCCACCCGGACCGGCTGGCCGGCCTGCTGCTGGCCAACACCCGGGCCACCGCCGACGCCGACGCCGCCCGGGCCAACCGCGAGCGGATCGCCGCCGCGGTGCTGGCCCGCGACAGCGTGCAGCTGCTGCTCGACGAGAAGGTGGCGGCCGGCCAGCTCGGGCCGGAGTCCGGGCACCTGACCGAGCGGGTGCAGGGGATGGTCGCCGCGGCGCCGCCGGCCGCGGTCGCGTGGGCGCAGCGGGCGATGGCGGCCCGCCCGGACGGCCTGGACGTGCTGGCCGGGGTGCGGGTGCCGGCCGCCGTGGTGGCGGGCGCCGAGGACGGGCTGGTGCCGCTCGCCGAGGCCGAGCTGATGGTGCAGGCCTGCCCGGACGCCGAGCTGACCGTCGTCCCGGGCGTGGGCCACCTGAGCGCGCTGGAGGCGCCGGAGGCGTTCAACGCCGTGGTGCGCCGCCTGCTGGAGCGGGTGGGCCGATGAGCGGGGAGCGGAGGACGGAGCAGGGCAGCTGGGACTTCTCGGCGCTGGAGGTCACCGGCCGGATGCCCGTCACCAACCGCGGCGACGGTCTGGTCGAGCTGACCCTGGAGCCGCTCGGCGAGGACTACTGGCTACGCCCGGGCGAGACCTTCATCGTCACCTCGTACGGCGACTACGGCCCCGGGCACCCCTTCGAGGTGCAGTACTGGCCGGACTCGGTGTCGGTCTGGTGCACCTCGTGGTTCGGCACCGTCTCGGACGACGACGGCAACCAGCTGAGCCGCGGCCACCAGCGGCCGGACGGGGCCTACCCGCGCTGAGCCGGGTCCGAGGCACCGGAACGGGCCCCGCAGAGAACGGGCGCCGAGCCAGGACGGGCCCCCACCCCGGAGGGTGAGGGCCCGTCAGCCGTGGGGGTGCGTCAGCGGGACTGCTGCGCGGGCACGCCCATGGTGTCGTCGTTCGGCAGCGTGGCGGCGGCCACGGCCGCGCCGGTCAGCGTCGCCAGCATCTCGCGGACGTTGGTCAGCTGGGCGTTGATGCTGTCGCGGCGGTTGGTGAGCGCCGCCAGCTCGCGCTCGGATTCGCTGCGGATCCGGTCGGCCTTGGCGTTCGCGTCCGCCACGATGTCCTCGGACTGGCGCTGGGCCGTCTCGACGGTCTGGCGGGCCCGGCGCTCGGCGTCGGTGCGCAGCTTCTCGGCCTCCAGGCGCAGCTGCTCGGCCCGGTGCTCGATCTCGGCCAGACGCTTCTCGGCCTTGGCCTGACGGGCGGCGAGGTCGCGCTCGGACTGCTCGCGGCGCTTGGCCAGGTTGGTCTCGAACTCCAGCGCGGCCTGGGCGGCCTTGGTGCGGGTCTCCTCGAAGAGGACGTCCGCCTCCTCGCGCTTGTTCTGGGCGTCCTTGTTGGCCTCGGCGCGCAGCTGGGCGCTGTCGCTCTTGGCCTTGTCCACGATCCGCAGGCCCTCGTCCTCCGCCTTGGCCTTGCGGTCCTTGGCGTAGTTCTCGGCCTCGGTGCGGACCTGCTGGGCGGCGGCCTCGGCGAGCTCGCGGTGCTGCTCGGCGGCGCGGTGCGCCTCGTCGCGCAGGTCCTTGGCCTCCTCCTCGGCCAGCCGCAGGATCTTCTCGACCCGGGCACCGAGACCGGCGTACGAGGGCTCCGCCTCGGTGACCGCCGCCTGGGCGGTCTGGGTCTCCAGGTGAAGCTCCTCGATGCGCTTCTCCAGCGCGCTGATCCGGGTCAAGGCACTGTCACGGTCGGCCACCAGCTTGGTGATCCGCTCGTCGACCTGGGCGCGCTCGTACCCACGGCGCACCAGGTCGAAGCCGTGAGGGGAGTGACTGTCGCTCATGGGGTTCTGGGCTTCCTGTCGTCAAACCGCTGAGGTGGTTGAGGGAATCCTGACACGGTACCGGAGTGTCTACGGCGAAACGCCGATGTCTCGCGGACAATGTCCGCTCAATCGGGTGGTGCGTTCTTGGAGCGATTGCCACCCGACCGGGGAGCGCCAACTCCGGCACCGGCCTTGGCGCCCCCGTCCTTCTTGGTGTTGCTTCCCCCGTTGGTCTGGGCGACCGGCTGCGGCGCCTCGAACGCCTCCAGCGCGGACAGCACGTCCTGCACCCTGGAGATCTCGGTGTTGATGTCCTTGCGGCGGCGCACCAGCTCGTCCAGCTCGCGCCGGCCCTCGTCGGTGACCCGCTCGGCCTCGGACCGCGCCTCGGTGAGCAGCCGCTCGGCCTCCGCCTTCGCCAGCTCGACCTGCTCGTCCGCGGCCTCGTCGGCGGCCCGCAGCCGCTCCTCCGCCTCGGCCGCCGCGGCCTCGGTCCGCTCCTCCGCCTCGTCCTCGGCCGACTTCAGCTTGGCCTCGGCCTTGATGATCAGGGCCTCGGCGCGGTCGGTCGAGTCGGCGAGCTTGGTCTCGGCCTCCTTCAGCAGGCTCTCGGCCTTGCGGACGGCGGAGATCCGGACCTTGCTGGCCTCGGCGGACGCCTCCGAGGTCAGCTCGTTGGCGCGGTCCTCGGCGGCCGCGACCAGCGCCGCGGCCCGGTCCTCGGCCTCGGCGACGGTGGCCACCGCCTGCTCCTCGGCCTCGGTCAGCTGCTCCTGGGCGGCCGTCACCAGCGCGTCGACGCGCTCGCCGGCGGACTTCATGGCCTGCGCGTTCTCCTTGCGGGCGCGCTCGTGCAGGGCCTCCACCTCGGCGTCGGTGCGCTCGCGCAGTTCCTCGGCGCGCTCGCGGATCGCGGTGGCGTCCCGGCGGGCCTCGGAGAGCAGCGCGTCGGCGTCGGAGCGGCCCTTCTCGACCTCGGCCTGACCGGCCGCCTCGCCGGCGGCGACCAGCCGGTCGGCCTCCTTGCGGGCCGCCGCGACCATCGCGTCCGCCTGCTCCTCGGCGGCGGCGGTGGTGGCCAGCGCGGTGGTCTGGGCGTCCTCGCCGAGCGCCTCGGCGTCGGCGAAAGCCTTCTCCAGCACGGACTTGGCGTGATCGCGGGTGGCCTTGTCGAACTGCTCGGCGGCCTCGCGGGTGTCGGCGTCGTAGGCGTCGGCGCGGGCGTGGGCGGCCGCGTCGTACTCGTCCGCGAGGCCGCGGGTGGCCAGCGCGTACTCCTCGGCCTCGGCCCGCAGCGAGGCGGCGAACTCCTCGGCCTCGGCGACGGTGGCGGCGGCCCGCTCCTCGGCGGCGGCCACCGTCCGGGCGGCCTGCGCCTCGGCGTCGGCACGCTGCTGCTCGCCGGCCTCCTGGGCGGACCGCAGCTCCGCCTCGGCGTCGGCGCGCAGCTGCTCGTCGTAGGCGTGCGCCTCGGCGCGCAGCCGGCCCAGCTCGGCCTCGGCGGCCTCGCGCTCGGCGGCCAGTTCCAGCTCGGTGTGCTCGCGCAGGGCGGTGGTCTCGGCGGTGGTCCGGGCCCGCAGGTCGGCGGTCTCCCGGTCGGCGGTGTCGCGCTGCTCGGCGGTCTCGCGGTCCGCGAGGGCCCGCTGCTCGGCGGTCTCCCGGTCGGCGGTCTCGCGCTGCTCGGCGACGGCGCGGTCGGTCCGCTCACGCAGTTCGGCGGTCTCGCGCTCGGCGGTGTCGCGCAGTTCGGCGGCCTCGCGCTCCGCCTCGGCGCGCAGCTCCGCGGCGTCCTGCCCGGCGGCCCGGCGGGTCTCCGCGGCCTCGGCCTCGGCGGTGGCCCGCAGCTCGGCGATCTGCTGCGAGGCGGCCTCGTGCATCCCGGCCACCGACTGACGGACCTCGGCGGCCTCGTCCTCGGCGACGGACACCAGGCGGGCGCCCTCGGCCTCGGCGGCCGCGACCAGCTCCACGCCGTCGGCGCGGGCCTGCTCCAGCGCGGCCTCGGCCTCGGCCCGGACGGCGTCGGCGGTGGCGCGTGCCTCGGACAGCTCCCGGCCGGCCTCGGCGCGGACCGTCTCGGCCTGCTCGGAGGCCAGCGCGAGGTCCGCCTCGGCCCGCTCGCGCAGCGCCTTGGCGGCCGCCTCGGCCTCGGTCCGCAGCCGCTCGGCGGTGGTCCGGGCGCCCTCCAGGGCCTCCTCGGCCTCGGCGTGCAGCCGGGCCGTTTCGGTGGCGGTGCGTTCGGTCAGTTCGGCGGCGGCCTGCTCGGCCTCGGTGCGGACGCGGTCGGCGTGCGCGTCGGCGGCCTCCCGGACGGCGGCGGTCTCGGTGGCGGTGCGTTCGGTCAGTTCGGCGGCGGCCTGCTCGGCCTCGGTGCGGACGCGGTCGGCGTGCGCGTCGGCAGCCTCCCGGACGGCGGCCGTTTCGGTGGCGGTGCGTTCGGTCAGCTCCGCCGCGGCCTGCTCGGCCTCGGTGCGGGCGGCCCGGGCGGCGGCCAGCTGCTCGGTGGTCTCCTCGCGCTCGCGGCGCAGCCCGTCGGAGGCCTCCTCGCGCTCGCGCCGGCTCTCCTCGCGCAGCGCGTCGGCGGCGGCCTCGGCCTCGGCCCGGGAACGGGCGGCCTCGGTGTCGGCCTCGGTGCGCACCCGCTCGGCGTCGGCGACCGCGGCGTCCCGGACGGCGGCGGCCTCGGCCTGCGCGTCGGCCCGCAGCGCCTCCGCGGCGGCGGTCGCCTCGGTCCGCACCCGCTGGTCGAACTCGGCTGCCTCGCGGCGCAGTTCGGCGGTCTCCCGCTCGGCGGCGACCCGGTTCTCGGCGGCCGCGGCCTTGGCGGCGGCGAGCGCGTCCTGGCCCTGCTGCTCGGCGGCGGCGACGGTCTTCTCGGCCTCGGCGCGAGCCCGGCCCAGGGTCTGCTCGGCGCGCCCCTGGGTCTCGGCGGCCTGCTCCTTGGCCTGCTCGCGCAGCCGCTCGATCTCGGCGGCCGCGCCCGCGCGCAGCTCGTCCGCGTCGGACTTGGCCTTGGTGAGCAGCTCCTCGGCGTTCTTCGCCGACTCCTCGATCTGGACGACGGCCTGGCGGCGGGCCTCGCCGCGGACCCGGTCGGCCTCGGCGGCGGTCTGCGCGCGCAGTTCCTCCGCCTCGGCCCGCATCCGGGCGGCCTCGTCCTGCATCTCCTGGATCCGCTCGCGGATGGCCGCGGCGTCGTCCAGGGCGGCGTTCTGGGCCTGCTCGACGGCGGCCCGGGCCTGCTCGCGCAGCCGCTCCGCCTCGGCGGCGGCCTCGGTGCGGATCCGCTCGGCCTCCGTGGCGGCGCCGGTGCGGGCCGTCTCGGCGTCCTGGTTGGCGCGGGCGAGCACCTCCTCGGCCGTCTTGGCGGCCTTGGCGAGGTGGACGGTGGCGTCCTTGGCGCCGGCCGCCCGGCCGGCCTCCTCGGCCTCGCTGCGCAGCTGTGCGGCGGAGGCCTCGGCCTGCGCCCGCAGCTCGGCGACGTCTCGGTCGGCCTGTGCGCGCATCTCGGCGATGGCGGCCTCGGCCTCGGCCCGCAGCTGCCCGGCCACCGACTCGGCGGTGGCGCGCAGCCGCTCGCCCTCCTCGGCGGCGGCGGCCTTGGCGGCGTCGGCCTCGGCCTGCTTGGTGGCGGCCGCGGCCTTGATCGCGTCGGCCTCCTTGGTGGCCTGGGCGACCATCCGGGCCACCTCGGCCCGGGCGGTCTGCGAGCGCTGCTCGCTGGCGGCCTCGCCGTCGGCGACCTTGCGCTCGGCGGCGGCCTCGGCGTCGGCCTGCAGCTGCTCGGCGGCGGCCTCGGCCTGGGAGCGCAGCTCGGCGGCCTCCCGGCGGGTGCGCTCGGCCTCGGCGATCGCCTCGGCGCGCAGCCGCTCTATCTCGGCCTGGGCGTGGGCGAGCGCCTCCTGGGCGCGCTGCTGCTCGGCGGCGGCGTGCTCCTTGAGCCGGCCGATCTCGGCCTGCGCGAGGGCGAGCTGCTGCTCGGCGGCGGCGTGGGCGGCGGCCAGCTGCTGCTGGGCCTCCCCGCGGGCGGCGTCGAGCTGCTGCTGGGCCTCGCCGCGGGCGGCGTTCACGTCGGCCGCGGCCTGGGCGCCGGCCTGCTGGGCCTGCTCGGAGGCGGCGCGGAGCAGCCGCTCGGCGTCGTTCTGGGCGCGCTGGATGGCGGCCTCGGCGGCGGCCTGGGCCTCACCGCGGGCGGCGTTCACGTCGGCGGCGGTCTGCGCGCGGGCCTGGTCGGCCAGCGCGGTGGCCTCGGCGCGGGCGGCGGCCATCAGCCGGTCGGCCTCGGCGCGGGCCTCCTGCAGCAGGCGCTGGGCCTCCTGCTCGTGGCCGGCCCGGGTCTGCTCGGCCCAGCTGACGTTCTCCTTGACGTGCTGTTCGGCACTGCGCCGCAGCTCGGTGAGTTCGTCCTCGAGCTGGCGGCGGCGGGCGGCCAGGTCGGCCTCCAGCCGGGCGGTGCGCTCGGCGGCCTCGGCCATGATCCGCTGGGTCGCGGCCTGCGAGTCGCGCAGCTGCCGCTCGGCGTCGGCGCGCAGCTGCTGGGCCTGCATCTCCGCGGTGCGGAGCATCTGCTCGGCCTGGCCCGAGACGGCGTCGAAGGCGCGCGGCTGGGCGAGCATGCGGCGGGACTCGTGCAGCTTGGCCCGGAGCACCTCCACCTGGTAGGCGAGATCCTCGGCATGCTCGACGGCCTTGTCCCGCTCCTTTCGAGTCCGATCCATCTCGGCCTCGAACTGGGAGAGGTGATCGTCAACCTCGTAGCGGTCGTAGCCCCGCACTCCGCGGTCCCATCCATCTCCTGGTCGCGTCCTCGACCCGGCCGGTCCTGGGCTCCCACTGTCCGGGGCCCCGGTCCGACTGGTCCTTGCATCCGCAGCCGGTGGACGACCCCGTTCAGCCGGGGGCGTCCGCCACGGTCGTCGAAGTCCTGGCAGGTGGGAGCGCGGTGGTTCCGCGTTCCCCCGTCCGGGTGGACTTCTGGGCGAACTCTTGCCTGTGGAGAATGGTGACAGATCAGAACTGCGACTGTTCAGCCGTGCCCGCGTAGTGGACTCCCCTGCGACGGGCCGACCACCGGAGGGCGGACAGGCCTGTCATTCGGCCGTGCTCGTCGTCCCCGTCCCCCGGAGTCTTCGCGCACCTGGGCATTGTAGTGGGAGCGCCCTGCGGGGGAATGGCCGCGTGGGGGATTTCCGGGCAGAGGGCCACATTACTGACGAGTCACCAGCGGGTGCCACCCGGGGGCGGCACCCGCCGGCGGCGCCGGAGGCCGTGCGGGCCCGGCCGCGTGCGGAATGGATGGTGTACGCACGCGGTGCGGACGGAGCCGTCGGCGGGCGGGCTCAGTGCGCGTCGTGCCCGCCCGGCTCGGCGGAGGTGACCAGCTCGGTCAGTACGCCGCCGCAGTCCTTCGGGTGCAGGAAGGTGATCCGCGAGCCCATCGAGCCGATCCGCGGCTGCTCGTAGAGGACCCGGATGCCCTTGGCCCGGATGTCCTCGGAGTCGCCGTCGACGTCGGCGGTGCCGAAGGCGATGTGGTGGACGCCCTCGCCGTTCTTCTCCAGCCACTTGGCGACGGTGGAGTCGGGCCGGGTGGGCTCCAGCAGCTGGAGGTACGAGGCACCGCCGTCGCCGGTGTCGTTGATCTTGAGCATGGCCTCGCGGACGCCCTGCTCCTCGTTGACCTCGCTGTGGAACACCTCGAAGCCGTAGGTGGCGCGGTAGAACTCGACCGTCTTGTCGAGGTCGCGGCAGGCGATGCCGATGTGGTCGATGCGGGTCAGCACGGAGGCCTCCGGGGTCGGGACGGGCAACGGGACGGCAACAGTGCAGCGCATGCGGCCCGGGCACGCCAGCGGTGCCGGTTGCGAGCCTGCTCACACGGCCGGTCCGGCGGGGCGCGCGGGCCCGGTTCACCCGGATCGGGTTGACACGGTGTTGACTGGACAGTGCCAGTGCGCTCGATCACACCGTCGCCGCGGTGACGGGCGGGTAACAGGTCAGTACATTGAGCGCATCCTCACCTGGCCACGACGTGCGAAGGGGCTCGTCCCATGTCCAACACCACCTCTGTGATCGTCGCCGGTGCAAGGACCCCCATGGGGCGCCTGCTCGGCTCGCTCAAGGGCTTCTCCGGCGCCGACCTCGGCGGCTTCGCGATCAAGGCCGCGATGGAGCGGGCCGGCATCACGGGCGACCAGGTCCAGTACGTGATCATGGGCCAGGTGCTGCAGGCCGGCGCCGGCCAGATCCCGGCCCGCCAGGCCGCCGTCAAGGCCGGCATCCCGATGAACGTCCCGGCGCTCAACGTCAACAAGGTCTGCCTCTCCGGCCTGGACGCCATCGCGCTGGCCGACCAGCTGATCCGGGCCGGCGAGTTCGACATCGTGGTGGCCGGCGGCCAGGAGTCGATGACCAACGCCCCGCACGTGCTGCCGAAGTCCCGCGAGGGCTTCAAGTACGGCGCGATCGAGATGCTCGACTCGATGGCGAACGACGGCCTGACCGACGCCTACGAGAACATCCCGATGGGCGAGTCCACCGAGAAGCACAACGTCCGCCTGGGCATCCCGCGCGAGATCCAGGACGAGATCGCCGCCGCCTCGCACCAGCGCGCCGCCAAGGCGCAGCAGAACGGCATCTTCGAGGCCGAGATCGTCCCGGTGGAGATCCCGCAGCGCAAGGGCGAGCCGGTCGTCTTCAGCCAGGACGAGGGCATCCGCCCGGACACCACCGTCGAGGGCCTGGCCAAGCTGCGCCCGGCCTTCACCAAGGACGGCACGATCACCGCCGGCACCGCCTCGCAGATCTCCGACGGTGCCGCCGCGGTGGTCGTGATGAGCAAGGCCAAGGCCGAGGAGCTGGGCCTGAGCTGGATCGCCGAGATCGGCGCGCACGGCAACGTCGCGGGCCCGGACAACTCGCTGCAGTCGCAGCCGTCCAACGCGATCAAGCACGCGCTGGCCAAGGAGGGCCTGGAGGCCGGCGACCTCGACCTGCTCGAGATCAACGAGGCCTTCGCGGCCGTCGCCTACCAGTCGATGAAGGACCTGGGCGTCTCCTCGGAGATCGTCAACGTCAACGGCGGCGCGATCGCCCTCGGCCACCCGATCGGCATGTCCGGCGCCCGCGTGGTGCTGCACCTGGCGCTGGAGCTCCAGCGGCGCGGCGGCGGCGTCGGTGCGGCCGCGCTGTGCGGCGGCGGCGGCCAGGGCGACGCCCTGATCGTCAGGGTTCCGAAGGCCTGATCGTCTGACATACCTTCGGGGCTGCGGACCGCCACAAGCGGGCCGCAGCCCCGGGGCCTATCAGGCCCGATCCGTAAGGAGATCCCGATGATCGATGTCCCGACGCTGGTCGAGCAGGCCCGGCAGGGCCGTCCGCGGGCCGTCGCCCGGCTGATCTCGCTGGTCGAGAACGCCGCCCCTCAGCTGCGCGAGGCGATGGCCGCGCTCGCGCCGTACACCGGCCGGGCCTACACCGTCGGGCTGACCGGGTCGCCGGGTGTCGGCAAGTCGACGTCGACCTCCGCGCTGGTCTCCGCGTACCGGCGGCTGGGCAAGCGGGTCGGGGTGCTGGCCGTCGACCCGTCCTCGCCGTTCTCCGGCGGCGCGCTGCTCGGCGACCGGGTCCGGATGCAGGACCACGCCACCGACCCCGAGGTGTTCATCCGCTCGATGGCCACCCGCGGCCACCTCGGCGGCCTGTCCTGGGCCGCTCCGCAGGCGCTGCGGGTGCTGGACGGGGCCGGCTGCGACGTGATCCTGGTCGAGACCGTGGGCGTCGGCCAGTCCGAGGTGGAGATCGCCGCGCAGGCGGACACCACGGTGGTGCTGCTGGCCCCCGGGATGGGCGACGGCATCCAGGCCGCCAAGGCCGGGATCCTGGAGATCGGCGACGTGTTCGTGGTCAACAAGGCCGACCGGGACGGCGCCGACGCCACCGCCCGGGAGCTGAACCACATGCTCGGCCTCGGCGAGGCCCGCGAGGCGGGGGACTGGCGTCCGCCGATCGTGAAGACCGTCGCGGCCCGCGGCGAGGGCGTGGACGAGGTGGTCGAGGCGCTGGAGAAGCACCGCGCCTGGCTGGAGGAGCACGGCGAGCTGGCCGTGCGCCGTCGCCGCCGGGCCGCCGACGAGGTGGAGGCGATCGCGCTGGCCGCGCTGCGGGCCCGGATCGGCGACCTGCACGGCGACCGCCACCTGGCCACGCTGGCCGAGCGGGTGGTGGCCGGCGAGCTGGACCCGTACGGCGCCGCCGACGAGCTGGTCGCCGGGCTGACCCGGGGCTGACCCCGGGCCGACCGCACGCCGGAAGGGCCGGTTCCCCGTTCGCGACGGGGAACCGGCCCTTCCGTGTCGTCCGTGCGGAGCCGGTCCGGCGGCGGGCGCGCGAGGACCTGTCAGGCGCGGCCGCGCAGGCCGCGCAGGTGCTCGGCGACCGGCGCGAGCGCCTCGTACATCGCGTCCAGCTGCTCGGGGGTGAAGCGGTCGATGAAGTGCGCCCGGACGCTGCGGACGTGGTCCGGCGCCACCTTCTGCATCGTCGCCCAGCCGTGCTCGGTGAGGTGGGCGTAGAGCCCGCGCCGGTCGCCCGGGCACTCCTGGCGCAGCACCAGCCCGGCCGTCTCCATCCGGGTGATCTGGTGCGAGAGCCGGCTCTTGGACTGGAGCGTGGCGGTGGCCAGGTCGGTCATCCGCATCCGCCGCTCGGGGGCCTCGGAGAGGACGACCAGGATCTCGTAGTCGTTGATGGCCAGGCTGTGCGGCTGGAGCTCGCGGCCGAGCTGGTAGTCCAGCAGCTTGGCGACCTCCAGGTGGGCGCGCCACATCCGCTGCTCACGGGCGCTCAGCCAGGGAGTCTCCTCCTCGGGCTCCGAGGGGGAGACGTCCGCGGCGTCGGGCGTGTGCGTATCCATGCGGACAGCATACCGTACTTAGTTAAATCTTGTACAAATTTACAGGCCGAAACGTCGTCCGAGATCGCCCAGGTTACCGAGACCCGGGACGTTGACGTTCGGCAGCTGGCTCCCGTGGCCGGCGGCGTGCTGCGAGGGCACCCCGCCCATCGGGACGCCCGCCTCGGCGTGCACCTGGCCGACCGCGCGCTCGGCCATCAGCACCTCGGTCGACTGCAGCAGCACCTGGCCGGCGCCGATGAACTCGAACTGGTGCTCCTCGCCGGACGCCCCGCCCAGCCCGGTCAGCCGGCGGATGCCGCCGATCACCCCGTGCATGTAGTCGTGGTCGTAGTGGTGGCACGGCGCCGGGCAGTCGGCCCAGCCGACCAGCGCCTGCGGGTCGACCCGGATCGGCGGCTCGACGAAGTGCACCGGGCCGTTCGACGCGGCGACGAACTTGCCGGTGCCGATCAGGGTCAGGAAGCCCGGGATGATCGACTGCTTGAGCCGCAGCGTCGGCTCGAAGGCCAGCAGGTTGCCCGAACGGACGGTCAGGTTGCCTTCCTCCAGGTCGTAGGAGTTGAGGTCGAAGGCGCGGTCGGCCAGCAGCAGCTTGCCCCGGCCCTCGGCGACCACCCAGTCCGCGGCGTGCATCGGCGAGTTGAAGTGCATGCCGAGCATCCGGTCGATCGCGCCGGCGCCGACGCCCTTGAAGGAGATGTCGCCGTAGTAGGCGATCATCTTGCCCTTCTGCAGGAAGTACGACCCGTTCAGGTCCACCGAGAAGGCGTACGGGTTGACGTTGTCGTTGACCGGCAGGCTGTGCGCGTCGTGCACCACCGGGCCGGAGGCGCCGTCGTGCGCCTTGGGCAGCGGGGCCTGGGCGCCGCCGTACTGCTCCTGGGTGTACTGCTGCGGCGGCTGCGCGGGGTAGCCCTGCGGCGGCGGGGGCGGCGGGTAGCCCTGGCCGGGCGGCGGGCCGTAGCCGGGCGGCGGCGGGGCGACCGGGAATCCGGGCTGGGTCGGCTGGTTGTACGGCGACTGGCCGTACGGCTGCTGCTGGCCGTACGGGTCGTTCGGCTGCCCGTAGCCGGGCTGCGGCGGGTAGGACATCAGAGCTTCTCCTCGCTCGCCTGCACGAACACCGTGCCGTTCCCGGACAGCTCCAGCTGGAAGGCCTCGCCGGAGCCGCGTCCGATCATGTCGCGCCAGCCCAGCGCGGTGGACAGCTTGTTCTGGACCTGGCCGCGGTGCGCGACGTAGGCCTGGGGGTCGACGTGCACCGGCTGGTGCGGGGTGATCGGCAGCTCGAAGACGCCGCCGTGGGCCATCACCGCGACCGAGCCGTGGCCGTCCAGCTTGGTGGTGAACAGGCCCTGGCCGGTCACCTGGCCGCGGACCATGCCCATCACGCCGCCCTGCGACCCCATGAACATGGTGGACTGCTGCAGCGAGCCCTCGAAGGCCAGCAGCCGGTCCGCCTCGACGTACAGGGTGTCGCCGGCCAGGTCGATGACGTGCACGTGGTGCCCGCCGTGGCCGAACATCACGGTGCCCTGGCCCTCGACCGTCATCAGCGGGGTGTCCTCGTTGGCCACCCGGCGGCCGATCATCGACATCAGCCCGCCCTGCCCGCCGGTGAGGTTCGGCGTGAACCGCACCTCACCGGTGTACGCGAGCATCGCGCCGCGCTGGCTGAAGAGCCGCTGCCCGGGGACGACCCGGGCCTCGATCATCTTGTTGTTGATCCTGGTGAACGGCATCAGACGTCGCCCCCGACGGTCAGCTTCTCGGACGGCTGCACGTACACCAGGCCCTCGCCGGTGAACTCGACCTGGACGGCCTCGCCGCCGCCCTCGCCGATGAAGGTGGTCCAGCCGGCCCCGGACTTCAGGCTGCGGTTCAGGTTGCCGGTGTGCGCCACGTAGGCCCCCGGGTCCACCCGCAGCGGCATGCCCTGGGAGACCCGCAGGATGATCGCCGGCCCCTTGGAGGTGACGGCCGCCCAGCCGTGGCCCTCGACCTTGGTGGTGAACAGGCCGTTGCCGGAGGAGATGCCGTTGAGACCGGTGAAGGTGGTACCGGTCTTCAGCGTGCCCTCGGTGCAGAGCAGGTTGTCCGACTCGACGTAGAGCGTCTCGCCGTTCAACCGGACGAGGTTGATCTCGGTGGCCTTGTCGGCGAAGTAGCAGGTGCCCTGCCCCTTCACCTCCATGACCGTCATCTGTTCGCCGGTCAGCCGGCGGGCGACCATGCCGCGCAGGCCGTCACCCCCGCCGGTGAGCTTCTTGAAGCTCATCTGGCCGGTGTACGCGACCATCGAGCCGTTTCTGGCTTTGACGCCGTCGCCCGTCATGTCGACGGCGAGCGTCTTGGACCCCTGGAGTCGAAACTGTGCCACGGCCGAAATGTAGCCGGATCCGGCCGCGGCCGGGGAGAGGCCGTCGCCGAACTGGTACGGGTCTGCGACAAATGCCCGGATCAGGCCGTGGCGCCGGCGCCGTGCGGAACGGCCCCGGCGGCCTGCTCCACCTCCAGCAGCGAGGCCGAGTGGCGCTCGGCCTCGAAGGCCACCACGCCGCCGCGCAGCCCGAACAGGCGCTTGGAGAGGAGGATCCACAGCACCGCGACGATGTTCAGCGCCAGCGTGCAGACCTTCAGCGCGCTGACGTGCTCGGTCAGCTCGTACACCTCCAGCGGGAGGAAGGCCGCGGTGGCCACCACGGTCAGGTACTCGGCCCAGCGGCGGCCCAGCCAGAGCCCGTACGCCTCGACGATCTCGATCAGCGCGTACACCAGCAGGGCGCCGGCGACGATGAGCAGGGTCTTGTGCTCGTAGTCGAAGGTCTTGCGGATCGTGTCGACGATCGGGGAGTGTTCGAGGTCCCAGTGGAAGTGGTCGGTGACCGGCTTGAAGACCGTCAGGTTCTCGTCGAAGACCCGGCGCACCGCGTCCTGGCTGTTGGAGAACCTCCACACGCCCCAGGCCGCCACGACTATCAGCAGGCCGCGCAGCAGCCGCTCGACCGCGAGGAAGCGCAGGATGAAGAGGTCCCGCAGGGCCTTGCCGCGCGGCACCAGCGGCGCCTCGTCGGCCGGCCCGGAGCCGTGCGGGGCGCCCAGGGTGAAGTCGCCGCAGCGCAGGCAGCGCCAGGCGTCGCCGAGTGCGGTGGCGGCGTGCAGGCGGCGGTTCAGCTCGGGCTCGGTCGGCGCGTAGGTGAGGTGGCCGCGGCGGGCGCAGGTCCTCCGGTCCCAGTCCAGCTTGAACATCGTTCGTACCCCCGTGTGCGTTGCGGACGGCGCCCGGGTCGCCGGGCGCGCGGCAGCAGGATAGGGGTGGCGGCGGACGTCGCGGCGCCACCGGGGGCGATCTGCTGCACGGCTGTGACATCCGGCACGGCCGGGCACCCCGGCCGCGGGGGCGGGCGTGTGCTCGGTGATAATGGCGGGGATGCTTGTGAGCCGGTTCACAAGCGATCTCCGACCCCCGCATCGAGGTACCCATCGTGAACAGCAGTGCCGTCCACCGCCTGCGCCTGGTCTCCGGCCCCGAGGGCCTCTCCTTCCTCCTGCTCCTGGTCTGCTCGGTGCTCAAGCGGACCACCAGCTTCGACGCCGTGCCGGTGATGGGCATGGTCCACGGGATCCTGTTCATCCTCTACGTGGTGTTCTGGATCATGGCCTGGCAGACGCAGAAGTGGGACGCCAAGCGCGGCATCCTGCTGTTCGTCCTCTCGGTGCTGCCCACCGGCGGCTTCTTCGCCGAGCGGATGCTCAAGAAGGAGGAGCTCGGCGGGTCCGCCGCGGTGCGCGAGCCCGCCGCCGCCTGAGCCTCCCCGTCCGCACCTCCCGACGGCACGCCGACAGGCTGCCGGGCCTCCTCTCCAAGGACCCGGCAGCCTGTGGCGTTAATCGCCCGCTCGCCTTTCGGGGCGGGGCGGGGCGGCCGCTAGTTGACGTTGACCGCGCTCCAGGCCGCGGCCACCGCCTTGTACTCGGTGCTGCCCGTACCGCCGTACAGGTCGGACGCGGCCTTCAGGGTCGCCGTGCGGGCGGCCTTGTAGTTGGTGGTGGAGGTCATGTAGACGGTCAGCGCGCGGTACCAGATCGCGGCCGCCTTGTTCCGCCCGATGCCCGTGACCGTGGAGCCGTTGGAGGTCGGGCTGTTGTAGCTGACGCCGTTGATGGTCTTGGCGCCGCTGCCCTCGGCCAGCAGGTAGAAGAAGTGGTTGGCCACGCCCGAGGAGTAGTGGACGTCGACGTTGCCGACCCCGGAGTACCAGGCGTCCTTGGAGCTGCCGTCCTTGGAGGGCTTGTCCATGTAGCGCAGCGGCTTGCCGTTGCCGAAGATGTTGATCTTCTCGCCGATCAGGTAGTCCGGCACGTCCCCGGGCAGGTTGGCGTACCACTCGACCATGGTGCCGAAGATGTCCGAGGTGGCCTCGTTGAGGCCGCCGGACTCGCCGGAGTAGACCAGCCCGGCGGTGGCCGAGGTGACGCCGTGGGTCATCTCGTGGCCGGCCACGTCGATCGCGGTGAGCGGGTTGCTGTTGCCGGAGCCGTCGCCGTACGTCATGCAGAAGCAGGAGTCGTTCCAGAACGCGTTGACGTACGCGTTCCCGTAGTGCACCCGGCTGCTCGCGCCGACGCCGTTGTTCTTGATGCCGTTGCGGCCGAAGGTGTTCTTGTAGAAGTCCCAGGTCGCGCCGGCGCCGTACTGGGCGTCCACGGCGGCGGACTGGGTGTTGGAGGCCAGGCCGTTGCCCCAGACGTTGTCCGCGTCGGTGTACAGGGCGTTCCCGCTCGCGGCGTTGCCCGTCCACTGGTTGCCGCGGGTGGCGTCCTTGAGCTGGTAGGTCGAGCCGCTCTGGGTGGTGGTCAGGGTGACCGAGCCGACGTGGACGCCCTTGCCGCTGCCGGTCGCGGTCTGGAACTCCTCGTGGGTGGAGAGCACCGCGCCGGTGGCCGCGTCGGTGACCAGCTGCTGGCTGCTCGGGGTGCCGTCGGCCCGCTCGCCCGTCACCACCGTCCGGTACGCCAGCCGCGGGCTGCCGTCCGCGGCCCAGACCACGAGCTGCGCCGTGCCCGCGCCGTCGACCCGGCTGATCGCCGCCTCGTCCTCGTCGGCCGCGATGCCGACGGTGGCCCGGACCGCGCCGAGCGCCTGGCCGGCCGCCTTGTCGGCGGAGAGCGCCGGGGCGAGGCTCGGCAGCGACAGCCGGCCGTCGAAGGCCCGGTCCACCGAGGTGATCGTGCCGTTGGCCTTCTGGTGCACCACCAGGTCGCCGCCGAGCACCGGCAGGCCGCCCAGGGTCCGCTCGTAGCGCAGGTGGCGGTCGCCGTTGGCGTCCAGCACCGCGTCCTTGACGACCAGCTTCTCCTGGCCGCCGAGCGCGAGGGCCTGCGCCACCGGGGCGGCCTCGCCGCCGGCCAGGGCGATCAGGGCGTCGCGCTGCTGGGCGACGGAGGGGGCGGCGGCCTGGGCGGGCGCGGCGGCGACCTGGATCGCGCCGGCCAGCAGGGCGGTGGCGGAGAGTACGGCTCCGGCTGTCAGCTTTCGCTTCACGTACGGGTTCCTTCCACGAAACCGCGTGTGCGCGGTCGCGCCGCATACCGGGGCGCCGGGGGTGGCGCCGTGGGGCGGTAGGGCGCTGACGTGCTGCTCCCGTGCGGTCCTTGACGGCCGGTCGGTGGGTGGGGGTGACGGCCGTCGAACGGGGCTTGGACAGAAGCATGACAACCCGTTGGGGCGGAAGGACAGGGCGCCGCCGGGGATTGGCCAGGTCTCGCCAGTCGCCGGTACGGGTGCGCCGGGTGCGACGGATGTCCGTTCCGGGCGGTTCGCCCCGTTGGCGGGATCCCGCCAACGGGTGGCCTTGCCGGGTCCGGCACCCCTTGCTACGGAAGGTGCCGTTCGGCGGGTGCCGGCCGTAGTAAGGCCCGGGCGCCCCCGGACACGCCGACGCCCGGGGCCTCCCCTCCCAGTGAGGGCCCCGGGCGCCGTTCGCGCGGACGTCAGCTGACGTTGACGCCGCTCCACGCGGCCGCCACCGCGTTGTACTCGGCGCTGCCCGCGCCGTACAGGTCGGCCGCCGCGCTCAGCGTGCCGGTGCGGGCGCCCTTGTAGTTGGTGGTGGAGGTCCAGTACACGGTCAGGGCGCGGTACCAGATGGCCGCCGCCTTGTCCCGGCCGATGCCGGTGAGGGTGGAGCCGTTGGAGGTCGGGCTGTTGTAGCTGACGCCGTTGATGGTCTTGGCGCCGCTGCCCTCGGCCAGCAGGTAGAAGAAGTGGTTGCCCACGCCGGAGGAGTAGTGGACGTCCAGGTTGCCCACGCCGGAGGACCACGCGTCGGCGGAGCCGCCGTCCTTGGAGGGCTTGTCCATGTAGCGCAGCGGCGTGCCGTCGCCGTTGAGGTCGATCTCCTCGCCGATCAGGTAGTCCGGCTTGTCCGTGGCGAGGTTGGCGGAGAACTCGACCATGGTGCCGAAGATGTCCGAGGTGGCCTCGTTCAGGCCGCCGGACTCGCCCGAGTAGTTGAGGTTCGCGGTGGCGGAGGTGACGCCGTGGGTCATCTCGTGGCCGGCCACGTCGATCTCGGTCAGCGGGTGCGTGTTGCTCGCGCCGTCGCCGTACGACATGCAGAAGCACTGGTCGGACCAGAAGGCGTTGACGTAGTTCTTGCCGTAGTGGACCCGGCTGGTGGCGCCGACGCCGTTGTTCTTGATGCCGTTGCGGCCGAAGGCGTTCTTGTAGTAGTCCCAGGTGGCCGCCGCGCCGAACTGCGCGTCCACCGCGGCCGACTGGCCGCTGGAGACGGTGCCGGTGCCCCAGGCGTTGTCGGCGTCGGTGTAGAGGGTGCCCGAGCCGGAGGTGCGGCCCTTGTAGTCGACGGTGGACTGGCCGCCGCGGGTGGCGTCCTTCAGCGAGTAGCCGCCGGAGACCGCGGTGGTGGTCAGCGGGACGGTGCCGACGAAGACGCCCTTGCCGGTGCCGGAGGCGGTCTGCACCTGCTCGTGGGTGGAGAGGACCGCGCCGGTGGCGGCGTCGGTGACCAGCAGCTGGCTGGACGGGGTGCCGTCGGCGCGCACGCCCTCGACCGTCGTGCGGTACGCCAGGCGCGGGTTGCCGTCCGCGGCCCAGACCACCAGCTGGGCCTTGCCGGTCTGGTGGACCTCCTTCAGCGGCGACTCGTCCTTGTCGGCGGCGATGCCGACGGTGGCCTGCACGGCGCCGGAGGCCTGCGCGGCCGCCTGGTCGGCGGGGATCTCCGGGGTCAGGCTGGGCACCTGGATCGTGGCGGTGACGGCCTTGTCCACGGTCTTCACCGCACCGTCGGAGGCCTGGTGCACCACCAGGTCGCCGCCGAGGACCGGCAGGCCGGCGAAGGTGCGCTCGAAGCGGAGGTGGCGGGTGCCGTCGGCGTCCACCACGGCGTCCTTGGCGACCAGCTTCTCCTGGCCGCCCAGCGCGAGAGCCTTGGCCAGCGGGTCGGCCTGACCCTTCGCCACGGCGAGGACGGCCTCCTGCTGCTGCGCGGCCTGCGCCTGGGCCGAGGGGGTCGGCGCGGCCTGGGCGGCGGTGCTCACCTGGATGACGCCGGTGAGGAGGGCGGTGGCGGAGAGTACGGCGCCGGCTGCGAGCTTTCGCTTCACGTACAGGTCCTTCCGGGAAACCGCGTGTGCGCGGGCGCGCCTCGTCCCGGGGTGCCGGGGTTGGCACCTGAGGGGCGGAACGGGCGCTGGCGTGCAGCTCCGTGCGGTCGAGCGGCGGGCCACCGGTGAGTGGGGCGGTGGCTGCCGGACGGGGCTGGCCGAAAGCATGACAATCCAACAAGTGAAATGACAGGTCTGGTTCACCAATTGGCCAGGTCTCGCCAGCCCGGCGGATTGTGAACAGCGCGGCAAACCGGGGCGAATCGCCCCGCCTTTCAGCGGGTTACCGCCCGAACCGAGGCCTGATAGCGGGCCGGAGGCCGGTCCGGCGGCCAACCGGCGCCCCGGGCGGGCGGGTTGGCGGGCGTTCACATCCCCGCAACGTCCTGGTACGGACCAGCCCGTCCCGCTGGCGGGATCCCGCCACGCGTTGCGCTTGTCCACCATCAGGACGCCTGATAGCAGCAGCCCCACCCGCCGGTACGGTTAGGAGGTGGCCAAGCCCCTCGCACTCGACTTCGACCCGATCGCCCGCGCCGACGAGCTCTGGACCCGCCGCTGGGGCGGGGTCCCCTCGATGGCGGCGATCACCTCGATCATGCGCGCCCACCAGATCCTGCTCTCGCGGGTGGACGCGGTGCTCAAGCCGTACGGTCTGACCTTCGCCCGCTACGAGGCGCTGGTGCTGCTGACCTTCAGCCGGACCGGCGAGCTCTCGCTCTCCAAGATCGGCGAGCGGCTGATGGTCCACCCGACCAGCGTCACCAACACCGTCGACCGCCTGGAGCGGGCCGGCCTGGTCGCCCGCCGGCCCAACCCGCTGGACGGCCGCGGGGTGCTCGCCTCGATCACCGACCGCGGCCGCGCGACGGTGGAGGAGGCCACCCGGGAGCTGATGGCGATGGAGTTCGGCCTGGAGGAGTACGACGCCGGCCAGTGCCGCCAGGTGTTCGAGCTGCTCCGGCCGCTGCGGATCGCGGCGGGCGACTTCACCGAGCCGGACGAGGCCGGGGCCGGGGGCTGATCCGCCCGGCGGGCCCCGGGGCGCTGCACGCCGCACCCGTAAGCGGCGGCTACCCTCGTTCGGAGCGGTGCGCAGATTTCCGGACGTACCGGCCGATCCTGCCGAGCGAGGCGATGAAGAACATGAAGGCGACCCCCCTGCTGGGCTGGTACCGGGCCCTGGCCATTGCGACCGGCGTGGCGCTGCTGGTGTTCTGCGGCTTCATGGTCGCGAAGTACGGCTTCAGCACCGCGGAGGACGTGACCACCTACGTGGCGATGCTGCACGGCTACCTCTACATCGGGTACTTCGTGGTGACCTTCCTGCTCGGCCAGAAGCTCAAGTGGCCGCTCGGCCGGATGATCTTCACCCTGGCCGCGGGCTGCATCCCGTTCGCCTCCTTCGTCGCCGAGCGCAAGGTGGTCGCCGAGGCCGCCGCGAAGCTTCCGGCCGGTGCCGCCGCCGAGCGCCAGGCCGCCGGCGTCTGACGGCCGCCGCGTCCCGCAGTCGTGCCGAAGGGCGCCCTCCCCGCCGGGGGAGGGCGCCCTTCCGCGTGTCGGGCCGGACCTCCGTCGACAAGTACTAGGACGTCCGAGTAAATTAGTAGGACGTCCTAACAGCTGTGCCGCCCCGATGCCGTGGCGGCCGTACGGAGCGGAGTTCGTGGTCATGGACGCCGAGGAGATCGAGCGCGGCCGGCAGCGCTGGCAGCAGCGGTACGACAGCGCCCGCAAGCGGGACGCGGACTTCACCACCCTCTCCGGGGACGAGGTCGAGCCGGTCTACGGCCCGCCCGCCGGACAGCCCGTCGACGGCTTCGAGCGGATCGGCTGGCCGGGCGAGTACCCGTTCACCCGCGGCCTGCACCCGACCGGCTACCGCGGCCGGACGTGGACCATCCGCCAGTTCGCCGGCTTCGGCAACGCCCAGCAGACCAACGAGCGCTACCGGATGATCCTGGAGGCGGGCGGCGGCGGCCTCTCGGTCGCCTTCGACATGCCCACCCTGATGGGCTACGACTCCGACGACGCGAAGTCGCTCGGCGAGGTCGGCCACTGCGGCGTGGCCATCGACTCGGCCGCCGACATGGAGGTCCTCTTCAAGGGCATCCCGCTCGGCGAGGTCACCACCTCGATGACGATCAGCGGCCCGGCCGTCCCGATCTTCTGCATGTACCTGGTCGCGGCCGAGCGGCAGGGCGTCGACCCGGCGGTGCTCAACGGCACCCTGCAGACGGACATCTTCAAGGAGTACATCGCCCAGAAGGAGTGGCTCTTCGCGCCCGAGCCGCACCTGCGCCTGATCGGCGACCTGATGGCGTACTGCGCCGAGGGCATCCCGGCGTACAAGCCGCTCTCCGTCTCCGGCTACCACATCCGCGAGGCCGGGGCGACGGCCGCGCAGGAGCTGGCGTACACGCTGGCGGACGGCTTCGCGTACGTCGAGCTGGGCCTCTCCCGCGGCCTGGACGTGGACGTGTTCGCGCCCGGCCTCTCCTTCTTCTTCGACGCGCACCTGGACTTCTTCGAGGAGATCGCCAAGTTCCGCGCCGCCCGCAGGATCTGGGCCCGCTGGATGCGCGACCGCTTCGGCGCCAAGACCGACAAGGCGCAGTGGCTGCGCTTCCACACCCAGACCGCCGGGGTGTCGCTGACCGCCCAGCAGCCGTACAACAACGTGGTCCGCACCGCGGTCGAGGCGCTCTCGGCGGTGCTCGGCGGCACCAACTCGCTGCACACCAACGCCCTGGACGAGACCCTGGCGCTGCCCTCCGAGCAGGCCGCCGAGATCGCGCTGCGCACCCAGCAGGTGATCATGGAGGAGACCGGCGTCACCAACGTGGCCGACCCGCTGGGCGGCTCCTGGTACGTCGAGGCGCTCACCGACCGGATCGAGCAGCAGGCCGAGGCGATCTTCCAGCGGATCCTGGACAAGGGCCGCGAGGACCACGAGATCGGCCCCGTCACCTCCGGCATCCTGCGCGGGATCGAGGAGGGCTGGTTCACCGGGGAGATCGCCGAGGCGGCCTTCCAGTACCAGCAGTCCGTGGAGAAGGGCGACAAGCGGGTCGTCGGCGTCAACTGCCACCCGCGCAGCGTCACCCCCGAGCTGGAGATCCTGCGGGTCAGCCACGAGGTCGAGCGCGAGCAGGTGCGCATGCTGGCCGAGCGGAAGGCCGGCCGGGACGAGGCGGCGGTGCGGGCCGGGCTGGACGCGATGCTCGCGGCGGCGCGCTCGGGCGAGTCGATGATCCCGCCGATGCTGGACGCGGTGCGGGCCGAGGCCACCCTGGGCGAGATCTGCAACGCGCTGCGCGACGAGTGGGGGATCTACCGGGAGACCGCCACGTTCTGATCGCGGTCGCCGATCGCGCGGTCGCCGATCGCGCGGTCGCCGATCGCGCGGTCGCCCGACGCCGCGGTCCACCGGCCGAACCGCCCCGCACGGTCCTCGTGCGGGGCGGTTCCGCGTTCCGCGGTCCGGACCGGCGGCCGGTTCAGCCGGTCGTCAGGCTGGGGAACGGGCCGAGCAGCAGGCTGGTGAACCGCCGGGTCCAGTCGGCGGTGATCGGCTCGCCGCTGACCAGCACCCGGTGCTCGACCGTGCCGGCGATGGTGTCGAAGATGATGTCGATCTCCTCGCCGGCGGTCGCCTCGTCGGCGTCCGGGGCGAGCTCGCCGCGCGCCTGGGCGGCCGCCCGGCCCTGGCGGACCAGCCGCTTCTGCGGGTCGACGATCGCCTCCCGGATCCGCCGGCGCAGCTGCCGGTCGCGGGTGCCCTCGGCGAACAGCGCGAGCAGCGCGGCCTGGGTCTCCGGCCGGGCCAGCAGGTCGGCGAACTGGGCGACCACCGCCTCGATGTCGGCCCGCAGGCTGCCGAGGTCCGGCATCACCAGCTCGTCGAAGAGGCTGGCGACGGCGTCCACCACCAGCTCGTTCTTGGAGGGCCAGCGGCGGTAGAGGGTGGTCTTGGCGACCTTGGCGCGGGTCGCCACGTGGCCCATCGTCAGCCCGCCCCAGCCGAGTTCGGCCAGCGCCTCGCGGGTGGCGTCCAGGATGGCGAGGTCGGCGGCGGCGCTGCGCGGACGGCCCTTGGCCCGGGTGGTGGTGCCCTCGGGGTGCTCCGGGCCCCCCGGAGCCTCCGGGCTGCCGGCGGGGGCCGCCGGGGCCTCCAGGGCCCCAGGAGCGGCCTCCGGGAGGCGCTCCCGGTCCGCCGGGGTCGTGGGGGGCTGGGCGGCCGGCACCTGGCCTCCTTGGGTTTTACTGGTAAGTAACTTGGGTGGGACCGGTAACGGTAGCGACTCCCCGTGCCCGGGGTCAGCCTGGCCGCCCGGGAAAGTGGGGCAGCTCACGTCCCCGGAAGTCCGGATGGGGTTGCGGCGGGGGCCCACGGTCCAGTTACGCTACGACTCGTAGCGAAAGCAGTGACAACCAGGCGCCGCGTCCCGTGGGACGGGAGCGGCGCGGGCGCGGGTGGGGATCCGCGCCGAAACGGTTCAGGCTACCGGGGGATGGGTCGTCCACCCCGGGATCGAGCGCCGCGCAGCCCGCGTGGAGCGACTTTCCCGGAGGTTGGTGCC
>NZ_JBEYVJ010000098.1:0-24972 GCF_040643935.1 Kitasatospora sp. NPDC047058
CGCCGGCGAGCAGTCGCGGCGGGGGCCCCCTTCCGTTCCGGCGACACAGGCGGCCCCGAGGGGGCGCGGGCCCGGCCGGCGGTCCGTCAGGCCAGTTCCAGGGCCAGGTAGAAGTCCACCCGGTCCTCCAGCCGGGACAGGTCACGGCCGGTCAGCTCCTCGATCCGGCCGATCCGGTAGCGCAGCGTGTTGACGTGCACGTGCAGCTGGGCGGCGCAGCGGGTCCACGAGCCGTCCGAGCGCAGGAACGCCTCCAGGGTGCGGACCAGGTCCGCCTGGTGCTCGATGTCGTACGCGATCACCTTGTCCAGCAGCCGGCTGCGGAAGGCGCGGCGGACCTCGTCCGGGACGGCCGCCAGCAGCAGCACGTGCGAGGCCAGCTCCTCCGGTCCGGCCACGCAGACCCGGCCGACCCGGGCGCCGGCGATCCGGCGGGCGTGCCGGGCCTCCTCCAGGGCGCCGCGCAGGCCGCCCGCCTCGGAGGCGGGGGCGGAGACGCCGAGGGTGATCCGCCCCTCCGAGCCGAGGCCGGCCTCCAGCGGGGCGAGCAGCTCGCGCAGGGTGTCGGCGGGCACCGCGGTGTCCAGCGCGGGCAGCACCACGACGGCCCCGGTGCCGGCCCCGGCGACCAGGGCGCGGTCGGTGGTCCCGCCCAGCGCCTCCTCCAGGACCGACCGCACCGCGCCCTCGGGCAGGCCGGTGCCCTCGGCGCTGAGCACCAGCCAGGAGCCGTCCGGCGCCTGCGGCCTGGGTTCGGGGCTCTCGTAGCGGGCGGCCATCGCCGAGGAGGCGTACAGGGTGCGGCTGATCTCGGCCGGGTCGGCGTCGCGCTGCAGCAGGGCGAGCACCTCGTCGGCGAGGCGGCGGCGCAGCCGGCGGCTCTCGTCCCGGCGGTGCCGCTCGGCGGCGACCAGCCGGGCGAGGTTCTCGGCGAGCTGCTGGCGCTTGCCGGTCCACTCGGTGACGTCGCCGGCCACCGCGAGCACCCAGTCGGCGAGCGGCGCCTCGGCGTCGGGGTCGGCCGCGGCGGGCAGCAGCGAGTAGGAGCCGGTGAGCAGCCGGGCCCGGTGCGGCGGGCGGCGGCGCTGGCGCTGGGCGCCGAGGTGGGCGCGGACCAGCTGGTCGCGGTCCTCGGCGGAGAGCCGGTCGGCCGGCCCGGCGATCACCGCGCCGGTGGGGGTGAGCACCCAGCAGTCGAGGTCGAGGTCGCCGCCGAGCAGGTCGAGGACGGCGTCCAGGCCGCCGCCGCCGGCCGCGGAGACCAGCAGGCGGTGGCGGTCGACCAGGGCGGCGAGGTCGGCCGCGCGGTCGGCGGAGACCTGCCGGCCGATGAACTCGGTGACGGTCCCGAAAGCGATGTCGTCGGGTACGGCCAACAGGGGCATCCGGTGGCGCCGGCAGGCCTCGACCAGGTCGTCGGGGACGGGGCCGACCTCGGCCTCGCCGGCCGCCAGGGCGACGGCGCCGCCGGCCACGATGGTGCGCACGAACCGCTCGGAGTCGGCCGGGCCGGTGCGCCAGAGCATGCCGGTGAGCACCAGCTCGCCGCCGTGCAGGTACCGGCCGGGATCGTGCAGGTCCGTGGTCATGACACCGCTGACCTGCCGGTCCAGCTCTTCCTCGGCCGCGAGCAGTCGCAGTCGCGGGGCTCCGGGGGCGAGCAGGTCACGGACACGCATCCGGGGACTCCTATCGGGCTGGGGGGTGAGGGTGAGGGGCCCGAGCGATCGGTCCGGGGAGACAGTGTGCCCGAACATCTGTGCTCGGTGTTACGTACCGGGGGGTGCCCGGATCACGGGCCCGTAGCTTGGGAATCACGGCCGGATTACGGTCGTAGGTAGCGCCCTGGGAACAGCTGGGCTGCGACATTGTCCGCCTTAGAGGAACGTACAGGATGCCGGGCGGGACCACAGCCGGGGCTTCATGCCATCGGTGACTCCCAGTGGGCCCCGTCACAGCGGTTCACTGGGCCACAAGCCGCCGGACACACCCGGGTGACCAGGACGCAACGCGAAGGCGAAGAAGCAGTAGCACCGTCCGAACACCGGAAGCGGGCACTGTGCCCACCGTCTGGCCGGCAACGACTTGAGGAGACACCCGCATGGAGTTCCTTCGGCCCGCCACCTGGGACGAGGCACTCGCGGCGAAGGCTGAGTACCCGACCGCGCTGCCCATCTCAGGTGGCACGGACGTCATGGTCGAGATGAACTTCGACGTGCACCGGCCATCCGCGATTCTCGATCTGAACCGCATCACCGAGCTCACCGACTGGTCGAACGACGGTGACGTCGTCAGGCTCGGCGCCTCGGTCCCGTACACCCGGATCATCGACGAGCTGTCCGGGCCGCTGCCCGGCCTGGCCCTGGCGGCCCACACCGTCGGCTCGCCGCAGATCCGCAACCGCGGCGGCGTCGGCGGGAACCTCGGCGGCGCCTCCCCGGCCGGCGACGCGCACCCCGCGCTGCTGGCGGCCGGCCGCGACGTGTTCGTCGAGGCGGGCTCGGTGCGCGGCACCCGGATGATCCCCATCGACGAGTTCTACGTCGGGGTGAAGCGGAACAGCCTGGAGGCCGACGAGCTGATCCGGGCCGTGCACATCCCGGTCGCGGACGGCCCGCAGCAGTTCTCGAAGATCGGCACCCGCAACGCCATGGTGATCGCGGTCTGCGCCTTCGGTTTCGCCCTTCACCCGAAGAACGGCACCGTCGGCACCGGTATCGGTTCGGCTGCCCCCACGCCGCGCCGCGCCGTCGAGGCCGAGGAGTACCTCCAGGGCGTGCTCGCCGAGCGGGGCCTCTGGGAGTCCGGCGAGCTGCTGGGCGCCGAGGTGATCCAGCGGTTCGGCGAGCTGGTGAAGGCCGCGGCCTCCCCCATCGACGACGTCCGCGGGACCGCCGACTACCGCCGGCACTCGCTGGCCGTGATGGCCCGCCGCACCCTCACCTGGTGTTGGAACGACTACAGCAAGCAGATCAGGAGCGCGGCATGAGGGTCACTTTCACCGCCAACGGCAAGCCGGTCGAGGCCGACGACGTGTGGGAGGGCGAGAGCCTGCTCTACGTCCTGCGCGAGCGGGTCGGCCTCCCGGGTTCGAAGAACGCCTGTGAGCAGGGCGAATGCGGCTCCTGCACGGTCTACCTGGACGGCGTGCCGGTCTGCTCCTGCCTGGTCGCGGCCGGCCAGGTGCAGGACCGCGAGGTCCGCACCGTCGAGGGCCTGACCGAGGAGAACGGCGAGCTGGGCCTCGTCCAGCAGGCGTTCATCGACGCCGGCGCCGTCCAGTGCGGCTTCTGCACCCCCGGCCTGCTGGTGCAGACCGACGCCCTGCTGGAGAACGACGCCCAGCCGAGCGACAACGACATCCGCGAGGCGCTGTCGGGCAACCTCTGCCGCTGCACGGGCTACGAGAAGATCATGGACGCGGTGCGGCTCGCCTCCGCCCGCAAGTGCGCTGGTAAGGCGGTCGCCGAATGAGTACTCGCACGATCCAGGGCCAGAAGAACCTCCAGAACATCAACCAGGCCAGCAAGGACGGCATCGGCGGCTCGCCGCTGCGGCCGGACGGCAACCTGAAGGTCAAGGGCGAGTTCGCATACTCGTCCGACATGTGGCACGAGGACATGCTCTGGGGTATGGCGCTGCGCTCGCCGCACCCCCGCGCGAACATCCTCAGCGTGGACATCTCGGATGCCCTCAAGGTGCCGGGCGTGTACGCCGTGCTCACCCACCAGGACATCCCGGGCTCGAAGTACTACGGCCTGGAGATCCAGGACCAGCCGGCCCTGGCCATCGACAAGGTCCGCTACCACGGTGAGGCGATCGCGCTGGTCGCGGCCGACCACCCGGAGACGGCCCGCCGCGCGGTGAAGAAGATCAAGGTCGAGTACGAGGTGCTCACCCCGATCGTCACCGAGGAGCAGTGCCTCGACCCGGAGACCCACGGCTACGTGCACGAGCCGCACGAGTACAAGTCGCACGGGTACGGCAACATCTGCCACGAGCAGAAGCTGGTCTCCGGCCTCGGCGTGACCGACGAGGTGCGGGCGATGGCGGACGTCATCGTCAAGGGCAGCTACGAGGTCGGCATGCAGGACCAGGCCTTCCTCGGCCCGGAGTCCGGCCTGGCCGTGCCGGCCGAGGACGGCGGCATCGACCTCTACATCGCCACCCAGTGGCTGCACGTGGACCGCCAGCAGATGGCACCCGTGCTGGCCCTGCCGGAGGAGAAGGTCCGGCTCACGCTGGCCGGCGTCGGCGGCGCCTTCGGCGGCCGCGAGGACCTCTCGATGCAGATCCACGCCTGCCTGCTGGCCCAGCACACCGGCAAGCCGGTCAAGATCGTCTACGCCCGTGACGAGTCCTTCTTCGGCCACGTGCACCGCCACCCGGCGAAGATGACCTACGAGCACGGCGCCACCCGCGACGGCAAGCTGGTCTTCGCCGACGCCCGGATCGTGCTGGACGGCGGCGCGTACGCCTCCGCCTCGCCCGCCGTGGTCGGCAACGCGGCCTCGCTCGGACACGGCCCGTACGTGATCCCGAACGTCAGGATGCACGCCATCGCGCTCTACAGCAACAACCCGTCCTGCGGCGCGATGCGCGGCTTCGGCGCCGTCCAGGCCGCGTTCGGCTACGAGACGCAGATGGACCGCCTCGCCGCCGAGCTGGGCATCGACCCGGTCGAGTTCCGCCAGCTCAACGCGATGGCCGAGGGCGACTTCATGCCCACCGGCCAGCAGATCGACTCGCCCGCCCCGGTCGCCGAACTGCTGCAGCGGGTCAAGGACATGCCGCTCCCGCCGCCGCTGGACACCGAGCACCTGGACGTGCGCCAGATCCCCGGCGCGCTCTCCAACACCTCGCACGGCGAGGGCATCGTGCGCGGCATCGGCTACTCGGTCGGCATCAAGAACGTCGGCTTCTCCGAGGGCTTCGACGACTACTCCACCGCCCGGGTGCGCCTGGAGGTGATCGGCGGCGAGCCGGTCGCCATGGTGCACACCGCGATGGCGGAGGTCGGCCAGGGCGGCGTCACCGTGCACGCCCAGATCGCCCGCACCGAGCTGGGCGTCGAGCAGGTCACCATCCACCCGGCCAACACCGAGGTCGGCTCGGCCGGTTCGACGTCCGCCTCGCGGCAGACCTACATGACCGGCGGCGCGGTGAAGCTCGCCGCCGAGGCGGTCAAGCAGGCGCTGATCGAGAAGGGCCGCCGCCGCTACGGCTGGGCCCAGAACGACCTGTCGCTGGTCGGCGGCAAGGTGGTCTCCGAGTCCGCCGGCGCGCTGGTCTCCATGGTGGACCTGCTCGGCGACGAGGCGATCGACCTCACCCGCGAGCACCACCACCGCCCGACCGTCCCGTTCGACAAGGAGACCGGGCAGGGCTTCGGCCACGTCCAGTACACCTTCTGCGCCAACCGCGCGGTGGTCGACGTGGACGTCGAGCTGGGCCTCGTCAAGGTGGTCGAGCTGACCGCCGCCCAGGACGTCGGCAAGGCGCTGAACCCGCTCTCCGTGGTCGGCCAGATCCAGGGCGGCTGCACCCAGGCGCTCGGCCTGGCCGTGATGGAGGAGATCATCGTCAAGGACGGGAAGGTGCGCAACGCCTCCTTCACCGACTACCTGATCCCCACCATCCTGGACACCCCGCCGATCCCGGTGGACGTCCTCGAACTGCCCGACCCCCACGCCCCTTACGGGCTGCGCGGGGTCGGCGAGGCCCCGACCGTCTCGGCGACGCCGTCGATCGTGGCCGCCATCCGCAACGCCACCGGCCTGGCGCTCAACCGGATCCCGGTCCGGCCCGAGCACCTGACCACCGAGGCCCCCGGGGCGCTCTAGCCCCGGACCTCCGCACACCTCCCCGGGGCGGCGACAGTCTTCTCCGAGCGCAAGCGAGGGGAACAGCGAGCACAGCCCCGCCGCCCCGGGGCAGCACCACCCACAGTGAACACACCCCACCCAGCAGTGAACCGGCACCACCACCAGCACTGAACCAGCACCACCAGCAGTGAACGAGCACCACATGCGGCACCACCCGAAGCAACGCGAACGCACCACCATCCCGCTGCCTCTCCCACGCCGGGGTTCTGCAGCGGTGCGCACCACCCTCACCCGGCCGCCGGCCGGGGACATCACCAGCAGCACCGCAGCACTGCCACAGAGTGCATCCCGTGAGTCGAATCGTCCCCCTCTGCCAACTTCGTTGACTGGCTGTCAGGTCGGCTCGCCCACCCCAACCCCCTTTGACACTTGGGAGTGGACATGACCAGGATCCCCACGGAGCCCGGCACCACTGAAGACAGACCCGCCGAGGACGACACCCCCACGTCGGTCCCGGCGACTCCTTCGAAGAACGCGCTGGACGCGTACTTCAAGATCTCCGCCCGGGGATCGACGCTCGCCAACGAACTGCGTGGTGGTCTCACCACCTTCATGGCGATGGCGTACATCATCCTGCTCAACCCGATCATCCTGAGCGGGGCCGACGTCACCGGCGCGAAGCTGGACCACTCCGCGCTGACCACCGCCACCGCACTGGCGGCCGCCGTCACCACCATCCTGATGGGCGTCATCGGCAACGTCCCGCTCGCCCTCGCCGCGGGCCTCTCCGTCTCCGGGGCCGTCTCCGCCCTGGTCGTGCCGCACACCACCTGGCCACAGGCCATGGGCCTGTGCGTCATCTACGGCCTGCTGATCGTGCTCCTGGTCGTCTCCGGCCTCCGCGAGAAGATCATGAACGGCATACCGCTGCCGCTCAAGCACGCGATCACCATCGGCATCGGCCTCTTCGTGACGATCATCGGCCTCTACAAGGCCGGCTTCGTGCACACCGGCGGGCCCACCCCGCTCTCGCTCGGCGCCTTCGGCGAGCTGTCCGGCTGGCCGGTCCTGATCTTCTGCCTCACCCTGCTGACCATCTTCGTGCTGATGGCCCGCAACGTCCGCGGCGCGATCCTGATCGGCATCGCCGCCGGCACCGTGGTCGCGGTGATCGTCAACAAGGTCGCCCACGTCCCCGCCGACGCGTGGAAGAGCGCCGCCCCGGTCTGGCCGGGCAGCCCGGTCTCCGCCCCCGACTTCCACCTCTTCGGCGACGTCGACCTGTTCGGCGCCTTCGGCGGCAGGGGCATGGGCGCGATCAGCGCCTCGGTCGCGGTCTTCACCCTCGTCCTGGCCGGCTTCTTCGACGCGATGGCCACCATCATCGGCGTCGGCACCGAGGCGGGCCTGGCCGACAAGCAGGGCCGGATGCCGGGCCTGTCCAAGGCCCTGTTCATCGACGGCGCCGGCGGCGCGGTCGGCGGCCTGTCCGGTGCCTCGGGCCAGACCGTCTTCGTCGAGTCCGCCACCGGCGTCGGCGACGGCGCCCGGACCGGCCTCGCCTCCGCCGTCACCGGCGGCCTCTTCGCCCTGATGCTGTTCTTCTCGCCGGTCGCCGCGATCGTCCCGGTCGAGGTCGCCTCCGCCGCCCTCGTCGTCATCGGCTCGATGATGATGAGCCAGGCCCGGCACATCGACTGGTCCGACCGCGAGGTCGCCATCCCGGCCTTCCTCACCTGCGTCCTGATGCCGTTCACCTACAGCATCACCGCCGGTGTGGCCGCCGGTGTCATCTCGTACACCGTGATCAAGGCCGGCCAGGGCAAGTGGCGCGAGCCCGGCCCGCTGATGTGGATCCTGACCGCCGTCTTCGTGGTCTACTTCGCGCTCACCCCGATCAAGTCCTGGCTGGGCGTGCACTAGCAGCACCGCCGCCGTACGGGATCGTTTCCCGTACGGCGGCCCCTCCCGTTCCGTCCCCCCGAGGTGTAAGGAGCCCCCCGACATGCAGGACATCGCCGAGCAGCTGCAGGCCTGGCACGCGTCCGGGCGCTCCTTCGCCGTGGCCACGGTGGTCGGGGTCTCCGGCAGCGCGCCGCGCGACCCGGGCGCCGCGCTCGCCGTCGACACGGCCGGCGAGGCGATCGGCAGCGTCTCCGGCGGCTGCGTCGAGGGGGCCGTGTACGAGCTCTGCCGGGCCGCCATCGAGTCGGGCGAGCCGGTGCTCGAACGCTTCGGCTACAGCGACGAGGACGCCTTCGCGGTCGGCCTGACCTGCGGCGGCATCCTGGACGTCTTCGTCCAGCCGGTCGTCCCCGGGGCCGACCCCGCGCTGGACGCGGGCATCACCTACATCGCCTCCGGCACCCCCGTGGCCCTCGCCCGGGTGATCGCCGGCCCCGGCGGGCTGGTCGGCGCCACCGTCGCCGTCACCGCCGACACCCACCACGGCGCCCTCTCCCCCGCCCCGACCACGGCCCACCCGTCTCCCACCGCCGCCCTTCCGACGACGCGCCCTGCGCGACACCTCCTGTTCGCGCTGGAGCGTGCGATCGTCGCCGAGGCCCGGGCCATGCTGGACGCCGGCCGCACCGGCCGGATCGTCCTCGGCCTGGACGGCCGCCCCTGCGACGACCAGGAGCAGGGCACCGTCACCTGCTTCGTCGAGTCGTACGTGCCCGCGCCGCGGATGCTGGTGTTCGGCGCGATCGACTTCGCCGCCGCCGTGGTGCGGATCGGCAAGTTCCTCGGCTACCACGTCACCGTCTGCGACGCCCGCCCCGTCTTCGCCACCGAACGGCGCTTCCCGGAGGCCGACCAGGTCGTGGTCGACTGGCCGCACCGCTACCTGGACTCCCAGCTCGACCGGATCGACGGCCGCACCGTGCTCTGCGTGCTCACCCACGACGCCAAGTTCGACATCCCGCTGCTGGAGCGGGCACTGCGGCTGCCGGTCGGCTACGTCGGCGCGATGGGCTCGCGCCGCACCCACCGCGACCGGCTGGCCCGCCTGCACGAGGTCGGGCTCACCGCGGCCGAGATCGGCCGGCTGCGCTCGCCGATCGGCCTCGACCTCGGCGCCCGCACGCCCGAGGAGACCGCCGTCTCGGTCGCCGCCGAGATCGTCGCCCACCGGCGCGGCGGCAGCTGCCTGCCGCTGAGCGCCGGCGACGGGCCGATCCACCACGACCTGGCGCGGGCCGGGGACGCGGCGGCGGACAGGTCCACCGGGGAGACGGCCGGGGTGGCCGTCAGGGAAGCCGTCGGGGCGGCCGTCGGGGCGGCCGTCGGCGCCGGGGAGCCGCGACCGCACGCCGCCTGACGGTGTGGCCGGACGGTTGTGCGGCGGGCGGGCGGCCGGATGACGGTGCGGCGGCTCAGGTCACGACGTTGTAGGCCTCGCAGATCAGCGGCGGGGCGGTCGGGATGCCGACCTCCTGGAGGATCGGCATCAGCACCGCCGCGAAGTGCTCGAACGCCTCCCGGGACTCCCAGACGTCCGTCACGTGCCAGCCGCCGTCCGGCGTCGGGCCCGCCGCGTGCAGGACCAGCCCGCGCACCGGCCAGTCCGACGGCGCGTTCAGCCCGGCCCCGCCGGTCAGCCGGTCCACGGCCTCCTCGTACTGCGCCCGGGTGACCTCCGGGAAGTCGAACGCCGCGATGATCGCCATGGGATGCTCCTGCCCGGTCGGGGTCCGTCGTCTTCGTCTCCGCCTCTGCCTCCGCCTCCCATGCAGCCCCCGGCCCGGTCCGCCGGCCAGCCCAGCGCCCCCGGGCGGGTGACCCCGCGGCTCCCGGACCCGGTTCCGGGATTCAGTCCGAGAGCGCCAGCTTCAGCCCGAAGCCCACCACCACCGCACCGGTCACCCGGTCCAGCAGCCGGCGCGCGGCCGGCCGGCGCAGCCAGCCGCGCACCGCCTGGGCGAACCCCACCAGCACCACCGACCAGAGCAGCCCCTCCACCACGTGGACGCAGGTCAGCGCCACGCCGGCGGCGAAGTGCGGGGCGCCGGCGGGGATGAACTGCGGCAGCACGGCCACGTAGAAGACGCCGACCTTGGGGTTGAGCAGGTTGGTCAGCGTGCCGCGCCGCCAGCCGTACACCAGGCCGCCGTCGGCCGGCCCCTCCTCCGGCTCGGCCCCGCCGCCACGGCTGCGCAGCATGCCGACGCCCAGCCAGACCAGGTAGGCGGCCCCGGCCCAGCGCACCACCTCGTACGCCACCTGGGAGGCGGTCAGCAGCGCCGTCACCCCGGCCGAGGTGAGGGTGCCCCAGATCAGCGTGCCGGTCTGGATGCCGAGCACCACGCCCCACGCCTGCCGCCGGTGCCCGAGCGCCGAGGTGCGCAGCACGAGGGCGGTGTCGAGCCCGGGGGTGAGGGTGAGCAGCCCCACGACGAGGGCGAAGGACCACAACGCGGTCGTCATCTCCATGGCCCCTGATCGTACGGGCGGCTGCCGGGGGGGTCGCGTGCGGTCGCCTACTACAGCGGGCGTACGCGTTCCGCGACCCAGCGGCCTTCCTGCTCGGTCGGGTCGTACTCCACCCGCTGGCCCTCGGTGAGCACCCGGTCCTCCCCGCCGACGATCGAGTCGAAGTACACGTACAGCGCGGGCCCCTCCTCGTCGGGCGTGATCAGGCCGTAGCCGTGGTTCACGTGGTAGGACTGCACGGTGCCGTTGGCCATGGGGTGCTCCTTCGCTTCCGCTGGGTGATGGACCCCCCTGGACCTCCTGGGTAACAGACGACCGGCCGCCCCCGGCAACGGCGCGCCCTAGGATCGGGACTCGGGATGACGAGGGAGGTTGTTGCCGATGCGGGCGGCGCGCGCGATTGCGCTGCTGTTGCTGCTCCAGGCCCGGCGGAGCATGACCGGGACCGAGCTGGCCGCGGAGCTGGAGGTGTCCGAGCGCACCGTCCAGCGGGACGTGCTGGCGCTGGCCGAGGCCGGGGTGCCGGTGTACGCCGACCGCGGGCGGGCCGGCGGCTACCGGCTGCTGGACGGCTACCGCACCCGGCTGACCGGGCTGGACCGCGCCGAGGCCGAGGTGCTGCTGCTCGCCGGACTGCCCGGCCCGCTGGGCGACATGGGGCTGGACGGGCCGGCGCTGGCCGCCCGGCTGAAGGTGCTGACCGAACTCGGCGAGGCGCCCGCGGCCGGCGTGCGGCGGTTCCACCTGGACGCGCCCGGCTGGTTCCGCACCGCGCCCGCGCCGCCGCTGCTCACCGAGGTCTCCCGGGCCGTCTGGGGCGAGCGGCTGCTGTGGGTCCGCTACCGGCGGAGCGGGCGGGCCGCCGCCGAACGGACGTTGCAGCCGTACGGGTTGGTGCTGAAGGCGGGCGCCTGGTACCTGGTGGCCCGGCCGGACGGTGTGGTGGGGGCGGCCGCGGCGACGGGGGCGGAGGGTGCCCGCGTGTACCGGGTGGACCGGCTGGAGGCCGCCGAGCCGCTGGAGCGGCGGTTCGAACGGAACGAGGGGTTCGACCTCGCCGCGTACTGGGAGGCCAAGGCCGCCGAGTTCGCCCGCTCGCTGCTGCGGGAGGAGGTCCTGGTGCGGCTCAGCCCGCTCGGCGCCGTCCGGCTCCCCCACCTGCTGGAGCCGACCGCAGCCCGGCAGGCGCTCGCGACCGCCGGGGAGCCGGACGGCGACGGCTGGGTCACCGTCCGGCTCCCGGTGGAGTCGGCGGAGGTCGCCTACGACGAGCTGCTGCGGCTCGGCCCCGAGGCCGAGCTGCTCGAACCACCGGAGCTACGGCGGCGGTTGGCGCAGGCGGCGGCCCGGACGGCCGCGCTGTACGGCGGCCCGCCGGGGCAGTGGCCCGGGACTCGCCAGCCCGGGACCCGGCAGCCCGGGAATCAGGGGCCCGGGAATCAGGGGCCCGGGACTCAGCGGTAGCCGGCCGGGTCGAGCGGGCCGTCGGCCTGCTCCACGTCGACCAGGTAGCGCCACGCGTCCGGGCGGCTGCCGTCGAGGTCGGTGAACCCGTACTCACCGGCCAGGCCTCCGCTGGAGGCCGACTTCCCGTTCCAGCGGGCGCGTTCGGGGTCGGCGGCCAGCGCGACCACCGCGCGGCCGACGTACGCGGGCGACTCCGAGATGCCGAACTGCGGTTCCCGCACGGTCGCCTCCCGCCAGGTCTCCTCGGTGACGCCGAAGTGCTCCAGCATCATCTCCGACCGCATCCAGCCGGGCGTGAGCGCCACCGCGGTCGCCCCGCGCGGACCGAGCTCGTGCCCCAGGGCGAAGGCCATCCGCAGCACCGAGGACTTGGCGAGGTCGTAGAAGAAGGAGTTCCGGTAGCGGGTCGCGTTGTACTCGGCGGTGCCGTCGGTCAGCTCCACCACCAGCCCGCCCGGCCGGCGCAGCAGCAGCGGCAGCAGGTGGTGGCTGGTGATCGCGTGCGTCTCGACGGCGAGGCGCAGCAGCCGCAGCCCGTTGTCGAGGTCGTGCTCCCAGACCGGGACCTCCCACTCGAACAGCTGCTCGCCGCCCCAGATGTCGTTCACCAGGACGTCCAGCCCGCCCTGCTCGGCCTCGATCCGCTGGGCGACCGCCGCCACCTCGGCGGGCACCAGGTGGTCGGCCCGCACCGCGATGCCCCGCCCGCCGGCCGCGGTCACCAGGGCCGCCGTCTCCTCCAGCGTCTCCGCCCGGCCGTACTCCGACCGGTGCCCGCCGGCGCTGCGTCCGGTGGCGTAGACCGTCGCCCCCGCCGCCCCCAGCTGCACCGCGATCCCCCGCCCGGCCCCCCGCGTCGCCCCCGCCACCAGTGCGACCTTGCCCTTGAGCGGCTGTGCCATGCCTCGTCCTTCCTCGCGTCTGTGCTGACAACGACGATGCTGCCGTGGAATCCCGACACCTCCTGTCGGGATTCCAGAAGTCCGCCCATCAGACGTATGGCGCCGGTACCATACGTTCATGACTCTCAAGCGCACGACGGTCTATGTCGAAGCCGAGGACCTTGCGGTGATCAAGGAGGCAGCCGCTCGTGAGGGGATAGCGGAGGCTGAGATCATCCGGGAGGCAATTCACCTGGCCGCGGTGTCCAGGCGCACCTGGGAAGAACCGTTCTTCAGTGCCGATTACCAGCCGATCGGCGAGGCCACCGAGGGCGACGTCTGGGCCGACAAGGTGCAGGCGTACGAGCGGACCAAGCGGAGCGTCGCCGACGAGGAGCACGGACGGGGCGCCGCATGATCGTGGTCGTCGCCGACACCTCAGGCCTGCTGGCGGCGCTCGACAGGTCACACCCGGCCCGTCCCGCGGCCCGCGACGTACTGGACGCGGCAGGTCTGCTGGTCGTCTCACCGGTACTGCTGAGCGAACTCGACCATCTGGCACGAAGGATCCTCGGGTTCGAGGCCGCCATGACGGCGACGGACGACATCCGGCGCCGGGTCAGGGCCGGCCGCGCTGTGCTGCCGGAGATCACCGCTGACACCCTCGACGCCGCCCAGGCCGTCCGTGTCCGCCACCGGGGCCTCGGCCTCGACCTTGCGGACGCAGTCAATGTCGTTTTGGCGGCCGAGTTCCGCACCAACGCAGTACTGACGCTCGACCAGCGCGACTTCCGGGCCGTCCGGCCGCTGAGCACACACAAGGCCTTCCGCATTCTGCCCGACGACCTCTGAGCCGAGCGGTCGCCGGGCAGGACCCTCGGCGCTCAGGTCACGTTGAGGCGGGCGGCGAGGCGGAGGAGGCCCGGGGAGAGGCGGCTGAGGAAGCGGGCGGCCTTGGCCTCGGGGGTGACCGGGACGACGGGCCTGCCGGTGCGGACGGCCTGCACGATCGCGGTCGCGACCCGCTCGGGCGGGAAGCCGCGGCGGGCGTAGAGCCGGGCGGCGCGGGCCTGCTTGGCGGCCTGTTCGGCGGCGCTGGTGGCGGAGAAGGTCGAGGTGCGGGTGATGTTGGTGTTGACGATGCCCGGGCAGATGGTGGAGACGCCGATGCCGTGGCCCGCCAGCTCGGCCCGCAGGCAGTCGGAGAGCATGAAGACGGCGGCCTTGCTGGTCGCGTAGGCGGTGAGCGCCTTGGACGGCAGGTAGGCGGCGGCCGAGGCGAGGTTGACGATGTGCCCGCCGGCGCCGCGGTCGGCCATCAGGGTGCCGAAGGCACGGCAGCCGTGGATGACGCCCCACAGGTTGATGTCCAGGACGCGCTGCCACTCCTTCTCGGTGGTCTGCAGGAACGTCCCCGAGTGGCCGATGCCGGCGTTGTTGACCACCACGTCGGGGACGCCGTGCTCGGCCGCGACCGTCTCGGCGAAGGCGTCCACGGCGGCGCCGTCGCTGACGTCCACCCGGTAGGCGTGGGCCCGCGGGCCGATCAGGCCGGCGAGTTCGGCGGTGCGCCGGGCCGCGTCGAGGTCGAGGTCGCACACCACGACCCGGGCGCCCTGTTCGGCGAAGGCCAGCGCGGTGGCCCGGCCGATGCCGCTGCCGCCGCCGGTGACGACGACCAGCTCGCCGGGGCGGTCCCGGCCGGCGTTCCGCCCGGCGTCGACGGCGGTGGTGAACTCGCGGACCAGACCGGCCACGGTGGGTCCCTTCTCCAGCAGGGCGGACCAGTGGGTGGCGTGCAGCGAGCGGCGGGTCAGGTCGGGCACCCAGCGCTCCAGGCCCTCCGAGAGGAACCCGCCGACGTAGTGGTCCTTGGTCAGGGTGATCAGCTGGACCGGCACCTTGGTGGGCCGCTCGCGCGGACGGCGCAGCGCGGGCCGCATGTTGGCCCGGTACAGCTCGATGCCGCGCACCGCGTCCCGCCGCAGGGTGGGCTGCGGGTGGCCGGCGCGCGGGGTGACCTCCTCGAGGTCGCGCAGCACCCGGCCCCAGGCGCGGGCCAGCCCGAGCCGCCAGATGCCGGGGGCGAGGTAGGGCAGGTGGAAGGCGGTGATGTACCAGGAGTGCACGCCCTGGGAGAGCAGCTGCCGCAGGTGGCGCGGGGTGGGGCGGCGGTAGCGGTCGCGCAGCCAGAAGCCCATGTGGTCGAGGCAGGGCCCGGACATGGTGGTGTAGGAGGCGAGCCGGTCCTCGGCGCCCGGGGTGGTGACGGCCTCCCAGGACTGCAGCGAGCCCCAGTCGTGGGCGACCACGTGCACGGGGCGGTCGGGGCTGACGGCGTCGGCGACCGCGAACAGGTCGGCGGCGAGGTGCTCAAGCCGGTAGCCGTCGCGCGTGGCCGGGGCGCCGGACTCGCCGGCGCCGCGCACGTCGTAGCGGACGACGTGGTGGTCGCGGGCGAGGTCGTCGGCGACGTCGTCCCAGACGACGTGGGTGTCGGGGTAGCCGTGCACCAGGAGGACGGTGGGGGCGGTGGGGTCGCCGTCCTCGAAGACGGCGAGCGGCAGGCCGCCGGAGGTGACGGTCCGGCGGCGGGTGGTCGTCCGGGGGGTCGTCATCGGGTCGCCTCCTGGGCGGTCGCCTCGGTGGGTGCGGCGGTCGCGGCTGCGACGGGATCGTTGGTGGTGGCCGGCGTCGCGGTGGTGGCCGCGGTCCAGCGGCGGACGTGCGGCAGGTCGTCGTCGAGCCAGTACGCGTCGTCCTCGGTGACCACGAGCAGCTCCTCGAACTTGATGCCGACGTCCCGGAACCCGATGTGCGGCTCCACCGCCCACAGGCCCGGGGTCGGCGCGTGCCGGGACGACCGGCCGTCCGCCCAGAGCGGCGAGCGGCCGTGCAGGCGTTCGCTGATCAGCTCGCGGCCGAGGGTCTGGAGTGTACGCACCCCGAAGCCGAACAGGTTGACCCCGGCCGGTCCGCGGGCGGTCATCCGGGTCACCTGGTGGCCGATCACCCGGCCCGGGTAGACCCGGTGGCGGTTGTCGTAGCCGTGCAGCTCGATCTGCGCGTCGACGGCCGCGTACACCTCGTTCAGCGGCTTGCGGGCGCGGACCTCGGCGAGGATCAGCTCGCGGTAGACCCGCAGGTCCTCGGCGAGCCGGTCCCAGACCGGGTTCTCGCCGACCTTGCCGCCGTACCCGATGTCGGCGGTGTAGCCGTCCACGACCGGCGCGCAGTCCAGCACGTACGGCATGCCCTCCTCCAGGCGGCGGCCGCCGGCGAAGAACTGGAGCGGGGTGTGGAAGTGCCGGAACGCCGTCCGGTCGCCGAACCAGGCGAACGGGACGTGGAAGAAGTCCTGCACGCCGGCGGCGACGAGGCACCGGCGCAGCTTGGCGGTGGCCTGCCGCTCGGAGACGCCCGGTTCGATCCAGGCGGCGACCTGTTCGGCGCAGTGGTAGGCGAGTTGCTGGGTCTCCCGGAACCGGGCGAGGTCGTGCTCGGTGAACGGGAAGGCGGGGGTGCGGGACACGGCGGTGCTCTCCTTTACACGTCCAGGACGAGGGTCTCGCCCTCGGCGGCCCGGGAGACACAGGGCAGCAGGGCGCCGGCGGCGCGCTGCTCGGGGGTGAGACGGCGGTCGCGGTGGTCGGGGTGGCCGGCCAGCAGGCGGACCTCGCAGGTGCCGCAGAACCCCTGGTGGCAGGAGTACGGCAGGTCGGGGCGGGCCTCCCGGAGCACGTCCAGGGCGGACCGGTCGGCGGGGACGTCCAGCAGCGGACCGTCCGCGCCGAGGCGGACGGTGAACGGCTCGCCGCCGGTGACCGGCGCGGCACCGAAGCGCTCGAAGTGCAGCGAGGCGGCGGGCGAGTCGTCCAGCGCCCGCTGGACGGCGGCCAGCATCGGGGCCGGGCCGCAGCAGTAGACGGCGGCCCCCTGCGGGGCGTGCGCGAGCAGCTCGGCGCCGGTCGGCACGCCGCCGTGCTCGTCGTCGGTGCGCAGGTGGACCCGGCGCGGGTCCAGGGCGCGCAGCTCGTCCGTGTACGGGAGGGTGTCGGCGGTGCGTCCGACCTGGACGAGCCGCCAGTCCAGGCCGTGCCGCTGGGCCTCGCGGGCCATCGGGAGCAGCGGGGTGACGCCGATGCCGCCGGCCAGCAGCAGGACGGCCGGCTCGGCGCAGAACGCGAAGCCGTTGCGCGGGCGGCGGGCGGTGAGCCGGCTGCCGGGGTGCAGGGTGTCGTGGATCTCGACCGAGCCGCCGCCTCCCCCGGCAAGCCGGCGCACGGCGATCCGGTAGCCGGTGCGGTCGGCCGGGTCGCCGCAGAGCGAGTAGTGGCGCTCGCGGCCGGAGGGGAGCGCGAGCCGCAGGTGTGCGCCGGGCTGCCAGGCCGGGAGGGGGCCGCCGGACGGGTCCGCGAGCCGCAGTTCGACGGCGTCGGCGGCGACCTGGCGGCGGGCGGTGACGACCAGTTGCAGCGCCGGGACGGGCCGGCTCGGCGGGCGGCGAGGGCTGCGGCGCAGCAGCGGGCCACCGAGCGCCGGGGAGTAGCGGTCGCCGAAGGCGGTGAGGCGCTGCATGAACCGGTCGGCGCGGGGGCGGCCGTAGAGGTCGGGCGGCGGGATGTCCAGGTCCATGCGGCGTTCCTTCGGTCGGGGGCGGCGGCTGGCGGTCGGGCGGGGAACGGCTGACGGATGACAGCTGACAACTTTCAGCGTTCAACTTTCAGCGAACAGATTTCAACTGATGAAATCTGTTCGCTGTCAGCTGTTCGCCGTGAACCGTGAGCTGCGAGCTGCGAGCTGCGAGCTGCTTCTCCGTCACCTGTCCGGCCGTCAGTGGGTGGCGGCGGCGCGGGCGGCCGGGGAGCCCGCGAGGTAGCCGAGGGCCTGGCTGGAGGAGCCCTCCTGGGTCGGGTGGTAGCCGGGCCGCAGGTACCGCAGTCCGGAGCGGAGCGACTTGACCGGGTCGGGCAGCAGGCCGCGCTTGGCGATCCGGCCGGCCTCGCGCCAGGTGGGCCTGAGCCGGCCGTCCAGGGTCGGGTCGGCGGCCAGCAGGAAGCGGGCGCCGCGCACCCAGAGGTGCACCAGCAGCGGGCCGGAGACGGCCATGCCGCGGATCCGGCGCAGGTACCCCGGGTCGAGGTGGACCATCAGGTCGAAGGCGACGCTGCGGTGCTCGACCTCCTCGGCGCCGTGCCAGCGCAGCAGGTCCAGCATCGTCGGGTCGGCCTTGGCCCGGTCCAGGCCCGGGGAGTTGAGCGCCCAGTTGCCGAGGAACGCGGTGAAGTGCTCGATCGCCGCGACGAAGGCGACCCGTTCGATGATGTTCTCGCGCCGCTGGGCGGGCGTCAGACCGGGCTTGTCGCCGAGCACCCGGCGGAACAGCCAGGAGACCTGCCGGACGTAGGGGCGCGGGTCGAGGCCCTGGCCGAGCAGGTGGTCCAGCACCTCCTGGTGCGCCTCGGCATGGATGGCCTCCTGCCCGATGAAACCGAGCACCTCCTCGCGCAGCTGCTCGTCCCGGATCAGCGGCAGCGCCTCCTTGAACACCTTGACGAACCAGCGCTCCCCCTCGGGCAGGAGCAGGTGGAGGACGTTGATGACGTGGGTGGCCATCGGCTCGTCCGGGATCCAGTGCAGCGGCAGCCGGGCCCAGTCGAAGCGCACGTCGCGGGGTTCCAGGACCAGGGCGTCGTGCACCCGCGAGGCGGGGGCGGCGACGGCGGGAACGGGGGTGCTGTGGGACATGGGAGGCCCTCCTGACCTGCGGGTGGCGGCTCGGCTCAGGGAAACGTACTCGCGGGTAGCTGCCGCGACAAGGGTTTCGGCGACCCTTATCGACATCGAGTCTAATAAGTGATGTGCACCGCCGGACAGCCCGTCAAACCCGGCACCCCGGAAAGACGGCACACCCGGAAACGCGGAAGCCCCGCCGAATCCCGGGCGGGGCTTCGGCGGGGCGTCGGGCCCCGGCGGCGGTCAGACCGCCATGGCGAGCATCAGCGGCGCGGCGCTGGCGGCCAGCAGCTCGGCGGCCGCCTTCAGCCGGTGCACGTTGTCCACCGGCATCGAGGTGGCCAGGCAGCCGACCGTGCTGCCCGCCGTCACCGGGACGGCCGCGCAGACGGTGCCGAGCGCGTACTCCTGGATGTCCAGCACCGGCACGGTGGCCGGCTGGCGCTCCAGGCGGTGCATCAGCTGGTCGGCGTCGGTGATGGTGCGCGAGGTGAGCCGGGCCACCGGGTGCCGGGACAGGTGGTCCCGGCGGGCGTCGTAGTCGAGCTGGCTGAGCAGGCACTTGCCGATCGCGCTCGCGTGCGCGGTGGCCCGGAAGTCCACCCACTCCTGCACCGCCGGCGCGTGCTCGCCCGCGGCGACCGCCTCCACCGACAACTCGCCGTCGTGGTACCGGCTGAAGTACACCGCCGCGCCCAACTCGTCACGCAGTTCGGCGAGTTTGCGGTCCAGTCGGGCACGGACCAGCTGCTCCCGGTTCTGCTGGCCGAGCAGGGCGAAGGTGCCGCCGAGCACCCAACCGCCGTCCTGGCACTGGAGATAGCCCTCGATCTCCAGAATCTCGGCGAGCCGGCGAACCGTCGGCAGGCTCAGGGACGTCTCCCGTGCGAGGGAGACCAGGGTGGCACCGCCGGGGTGCCGGTCGACGGCCTCCAGGAGTCTCAGGGCGTGCTGCAAGGAGGTGAACGGACCGGGCATGCCCGCGTCCAGTGCGGCGTGACGACCCGGGGCTGGTGTCGACATGTCGTCCCCTTCCGATGTCCGCCCGGGGAGCGATCCCGGGCTTGTCCAGCCTATCCACCCCGGGGGCCCGGCAGTTGCCGTCCGAGGATATTGGTGCAGGTATCGTGAACGGGCTTGACCGGCATATGCCTCCAATCGCCGCCGGAGCGCACACCCGCACCGCCTGCGCGTCTCAGGAGGCCGGCGGGCAGGGCTCGGCGTAGTCGGTGCCGGGCAGCAACTCCCGCCACTTCGCCTCGCCCATCCGCCCCGGCAGCGCGGCGCAGAGCGCCTTCGGCAGCTCGTCGTCCAGGCCGGTCGGCACCAGCAGCACGCCCACGTCCAGCGCGCGCAGCAGGTCGGAGTCGAAGTCCAGCAGCATGGCGCCGTCCGTCGGGCCGACCGCCAGCACCGAGAGGCGCCTCAGGTCGATCCGCGCGTAGTCCTTCAACCGCTCGGCGGAGGCCAGGAGTTCGGCCCCCGCACCGCCCTCCTCGGACGCCGACGGCGCGCGCCAGACCGCCAGCCCGCCGCCGTCCGCCGTCTTCCAGCCCACCAGCCGGCCGGTCTTCGGGACCGCCTCCAGCCCGGACAGGGCGGTCAGGCCGCCCTGCAGCACCACCGGGCGCAGCTCCGGCAGCCGCATCAGCACGGGCCGGCCCCGCTCGCTGACCACGGCGAGCAGGTGGTCGCCGAGCAGCGCGCTGACCTGGCCGTCCGCCGTCGTCGTCCCCAGCGCCCGGGCGCCGTCCGGGCCGCCCGGGGACCAGAGCCGGATGAGCGGCTCGCCGATCGTCTGCCGCCCCGGGTCCGTCTGCAGCAGTGGCGCGGTGACCAGCAGCCAGTCGCCGGCCGTGCGGTAGAGCGACTGCGGCGGCTCGTCCACCACGGCGGTGCGGACCGGGTGGCGCGGGTCGGCGAAGTCCCAGAACTGCGCCTGCCGGGGCAGCAGCAGCGCCGCCGACCGCGGTCCGGTGAACGACGGAACGGCCTGCGGGCCGGCCCCGGGGATCGTCCCCTCCTGCTCGGCGCGGTCCAACCGCTCGATGTTCCAGAGCGCCGCCTCGCCGACGGCCGCCCGGTGCAGCAGCAGGCGGTTCCCGTCGGGGGCGAGCGCGAAGCCCGCCGAGCCCGCGTCCTCGCCGGCCGCCTGCTCGAACTCCTGGCCCGGTGTGAGCACTCCGCCGGCGAAACCCCAGAGCTTCAGCCTCGTCCCCCCGCGGTCCTGGCTGATCAGCGCCTCCCGTCCGGGCAGGAAACGCGCCCGGGACCACGGCTCCGGCAGGGTGGCCGCCAGGGACGGGGCCTTGTCCGGGTCCCTGATCAGCCAGATCCGGGCGGTGCCGGACGACACGTCGGTGCCCACGTAGTAGGCGCCGTCCGCGGAGAGCATCGAACCCGAGACCACCCCGCGCTGCGCCGCGGTGTCCGGCACCGAGCGCCGCAGCGGGCTCCAGAGGCGGATGCCGCCGTCGGAACGGCCCGCCGCGAGGCCCCGGTTGTCCGGCCGGTAGGCGACCGCCTGCACCGCGTGCGGCGGCAGCGGGGGCTCGTCCCCGGGTTTCAGGGTGGCGAGGTCGGGCCGGGGGCTGGCCGCCCCGCGGTCCTCCGACGGAAGCTCGTCCGGGCTCCCGAGGTCGCTGTCGTCCGGCCCGACGGAGAAGACCCGCACGTGGCCGTCCCAGCCGGCGCCGGCCAGGTAGTGGCCGTCCCCCCGGAAGGACAGCGCGGGGGTCGCGGCGGGCAGGCTGAACGGGCCCAGAGCCTTCTCCGGGTGCTCGGGGTCGGTGATGTTCCAGGCCTTCACGTCGTCCGCGCCGCCGGCGGCCAGCGTGCGGCCGTCCGGACTGATCGCGACCGAGAGCGCGAAGGCGTCGGTGATCAGCGCCCCCGGTGCGGCACCGTGGCGGTCGGGGACCTTCCACAGCCGGAGGTCCCCGTCGCTCAGTCCCGCCGCCAGGGTCCGGCCGTCCGGGTGGAAGGCGACGCAGTCCAGCGGCGCCCCGCCGTCCGGTCCGGGCACCAGCCCGCCGGCCGGCCGGCCCGGGTCGGTGACGTCCCAGAGCACCAGGCCACGGTCGGTGGCCACGGCGAGCAGCCGCCCGTCCGGGCTGATCGCCGAGCCGTGGGCCAGGCCCGAATCGGCGGCCGTCACCCGCGCGACCTCCCGCGCGTGGTCCGGGTCGGAGACGTCCCAGACGTAGAGCTGCCGGCCGGCCTGGGCGAACAGGTGGCGGCCGTCCGGACGCCAGGCGATGGTCGCCTTCCCGTCCACCGCCAGGGTCTGCCGGGGGTGCGGGTGGACCGGGTCGGAGACGTCCCAGGTCCGCACGGTGCGGTCGGCCGAGGAGCTCGCGAGCGTCGCGCCGCCGGGCTGGAAGGCGAGGTTGAGGACGGTCTGGGTGTGTCCCTCCAGGACGGCCGGGACCGGGGTGAGCGCCGACCGGAGCAGGGCGGACCTCGCCTCGACGGTCGGGGCGGTCCGGAAGGCCGCCAGGCTCATCTCCAGTGCCGCCGCCGGGTCGTCGGGCCGCAGCGCGTCCGCCACCGCGGCGATCCGCTTCGACCGGACCTCCGCCGCCCGCTCGTCGGCGACGCCCCGCTGGATCCTGGCGACGACCAGCGCGCCCGTCAGCGCCAGCACGAGGGAGACCGCCACGACGGCGGCGGACCTCCTGCGCCGGCGCTGCCGCCGCTCCCGCCGGGTGCAGGCCCGCAGGAAGTCCAGCTCGACGGTGGTGAGGGTGATCCGCGCCGCCGGGGCGGACCGGGCCGGGCCGGTCCGCCCGCGCAGGGCGGCGAGCTGGTCGCCGCCGACCAGGTAGGAGTCCTGGCGCCGGCTCTCCACCCAGCGCGCAACCAGCCCGGAGAGGCGCTGGCGGGCCAGCAGTTCCTCCCTGGACTCGCGCAGCCACTGGTCGAGTCGGTCCCAGGCCCGGAGCAGCGCCTCGTGGCTGATCTCGACGAAGCCGCCGCCGCGCACCACCAGGCGGGTGTGGGTGAGGCGGTCCAGCACCTCGCTGATCACCTGCTGCTCGGCGGTGGAGTGCCCGTCCAGCAGCTCCGCGAGGCCGGCCCGGCGGCGCACGGCCGCGTCCTGCGGGCCGATGTGCACCATGCGCAGCAGGATGTCCCGCAGGACGCCGCGGCGGCGTTCGTCCAGCTCGTCGTGGAGCCGCTGGGCACTGTTGCTGACCGACTGCCAGATGCCGCCGGTGCTCTCGTAGCCGGCGAGGGTGAGGACGTGGCCGCTGCGGTGCAGCCAGGTGGCGTGCAGGGCGTGGGCCAGGAAGGGGAGGGCGGCGCCGGGTGAGGACGGGCGGTCCTGCCGGCCGTGCCGCAGGTCGTGCAGCAGCCGGTCGGTGAGGCCGTGCTCCAGGCCCAGACCCGTGCGGGCGGCGGGGAGTTCGATGGCCTCGCGCAGTTCGGCGGGCGTCAGCGGCGGGAGGTTGACCACGCCGCGCTCCACCGCCGCGTAGAGGGTGGGGTGGTCGGTGAGGAGGCCGTAGTGGTCGGCCTGGACGGCCAGCACGGCGAGCGGCCGCTCGGGCGGTAGGGGCGGGGCCGGAGAGTCGGGCGAGGCCGGGGCGGCGGGCGAGGTGAACGGTGCCGGTCCGGCCGGCGGCCCGGACGGGGCCGGGCGGGCGGGGCCGAGCAGCGAGAGGAAGTGCTCCCGCTCGGCCTTGTCCTCGCAGCGGGTGAAGACCTCCTCCAACTGGTCCACCAGCAGCAGCCGCGGGGCCCGGTGCCCCGGCCGGGCCGGCGGGAACTCCCCCGCCCACAGCGCCCGGAGCACGTCGTCGGGGGCCCGCCCGGTGGCCTGGGCCCACCGTTCGGCGAGCAGGTGCAGCGGGTGTTCGCCGGGCACGGGCAGCAGCAGGGCCGGCCACGGCACGGCCTCGGGCCGCTCCGCCCGGCGCTCCCCCAGCGCGGCCAGCAGGCCGGCCCGAAGCAGCGAGGACTTGCCGACGCCGGAGGAGCCGACGACGAGGACGGCGTCCTGCCGGCCGGGCGTGCCGACCTCCGCGAGGAGCAGCTCGGTGAACCGCTCGCGGCCGAAGAAGTACGCCGCCTCCGCCGCCTTGAACGCGCCCATGCCGGGGTACGGGCAGGGAGCGGGCGCCGGCGGCAGCGGCCGCCACTCGGGCCGCTCGGGGTAGGCCCGGTTGCGGGTGAGGACGGCCGAGACCAGGGCGCCGTCGCTCTGTAGGCGCGGGCCCGCGCCGCCGTCCCAGGGCAGGCCTGCCAGGGCCCGGTAGAGGCTGTCCAGGGTGAGGTCCGGCGGACCGGACGGGTCCCCCTCGGCGAGCAGGGTGAGCAGCCGCCCGCTGAACCGCGTGTGCGGCAGGCCCGGCGGCGCGAAGGCGAGCTCGTAGCGGGAGGCCGAGCTGAGCAGGGCGCTGCCCTGCGGCCGGGCGTGGACGGCCGGGTCGCCCGGGCCGCCCTCGGGGGCGGCGGCCCGGCCCGAGTAGCAGCAGTCCAGGACGACGAGGCTGCCGTGGCGGGCGGTGCCGAGGAGGTCCCGCAGCACCGCGTAGGGGACCGCGTGGCCGATCGACTCGTCCGACTCGCTGGACCAGGTGGCGAGGTGGAGGTCGTTGCCGGGCCCCAGGATGCCGTGGCCCACGTAGTAGAGCAGCAGGACGCCCTCGGCCTCGGCGGCCAGTCGCTCGACCAGCGCGACCACGTCCGGGGCGGTGGCGTAGGGCGGCAGGCGGTGGATCGCGTCGGCGGCCAGCCCGCAGAGCTCGCGCAGGGCGGTCTCGACGTCGTCGAGGGTGGACTCGACGGCGGGCAGCGGCTGCAGGAGCGAGCCCGCCCGGTGGGCCGCGGTCCCGATCAGAACGGCCCGCGCACCCGGCCCGAACAGCCGGCCCGGCGGGGCGGTCACCGCGCGGCCCCGTCACCGCCCGCACCGGGGCCGCCCGCACCGGGGCCGCCCGCACCGGGGCCTGCGGGGCCGGGAGGTTCGACGGCGGTGCCTGCGGGACCGGAGCCGGCACCGGGGCCGGCCCCAGGACCGGGACCGGTGACCGTCGACCCCGGGGCCCGCGATCCGTCCGGCGCCTGGTCGAGCGCCGCGGTCAACTCGCGCACCAGGTCGGCGATCTGCTGTGGCGTCAAACCCTTCACCTGGCGGGTGGAGAGGCTCAGCCGGCTGCCGTCCGGCCGGGTGATCGTGAGGGTGTGGCCGACCCGCCGGGTCCGCACCCAGGCGACCACCGCCCCCGCGAACACGGCTGCCACACCGCCCGGTTCGAGCAGGGCGACCAGCGCGTCGGCGGCCGCCCCCATGCTGCCCGGCTCGGGCGCCCCGCCGGCCCGCAGCACCCGACCGCGCAGCGCGGGCTCCCCGGCCAGCCACCCGCGCAGCTCGTGGAGTTCGCGGAGGGCGCCGCCGTCGGCGCCGCCACCCCGCCCCTCGTCCTCGACGCTGACGACGATCCGCATGATCGATCCCCCCGCCCGGCGGCATTTCTGACGATCGGTCAGCGTACTCGCCCGACAGCTCCCGGTCAGCGTCCGTGCACGAATTCGCCGCCGCCCGGCCGGCCGTGCCGGGCCAGGCCAGCCGGGGCCGGGCGGCAGAAGACGGACGGGCCCCTCCCCCACTGCCCTGGGGGGAG